>NZ_JBEYFC010000269.1:0-11788 GCF_040634175.1 Streptomyces sp. NPDC007162 | reverse complement strand
GCCTGGGTCGTGGTGAGCGCGCCCACCGCCGGGGTGTTGGGCGGTGAGCGCCGTGCCCAGACGGTGGCGGCCCTGACCACGGCCACGTCGATCCTGCTGCTGTCGCTGAGCGCCACGCTGGCGACGACGGCGATCGACTCGGCGCTGTGGGCGACGGTGCTGTGGCTGGTCGCCCGCTGGAACCGCCTGCGCCAGGACCGGCTGCTGCTGGTCGCCACCCTGGTCACCGCAGTGGCGCTGGAGAACAAGTACCTGATCGTCTCGCTGTGGGCCGTCCTGATCGTCGCCGTGCTCGTCTCCGGCCCGCGGGAGCTCCTGCGCCGCCCGCTGCTGTGGATCGGTGGCGCCGTGGCGATCCTCAGCGCCGTGCCGGGTCTGCTCTGGCAGGCGAGCCACGGCTGGCCGCAGATCGAGATGACGAGCGTCATCGCGGCCGAGGCGCAGCGGGACGCCGGTGGGCGGCTCGGCTTCCTGCCGCTCGTGCTCTTCTACGCCGGAATCCCAGTCGGTGTGGCCCTGGCGGTCCGCGGCGTCGTGCGGCTGTGGCGCATCCCGGCCCACCGCTTCCTCGGCATCACCGTCGGCGGCGTCGTCCTGGTCTTCCTGATCGCGGACGGCCGGCACACGTACACCGGCGGGCTGTTGCCCATGGTCTACGCCGCGGGTTCGATCGACCTGCGCGGGCGCGTGTGGCGGGTGGTCGCCGGCGCCCCCGGGCTGATCCTGGCGACGCTCATCGCCGTGCCGCTGTCGCTGTCAGTGCTCCCGGTGTCGACCGGGGCGCAGGTCAACATCCTGACCCGGGGCAGCACCGGCTGGCCGGAACTCGTCGACACCGTCGCCGCGGCTTACCGGTCGGCGGGTCCGGGCCCGGTGGCCCTGGTCGCCGACACCTACCGTCAAGCAGGTGCCCTGGACGCGTACGGGGAATCGCGCGGCCTGCCGAAGGCCAGCAGCCCGGACCGCGGCTACTCCGCGTTCGGGCCGCCCGCGGACGAGGTGACCACGGTGCTGTGGGTCGGAGACAGGCCCCCGGCCGAATTCCGCGCCGCGTTCGCCGAGGTGCGTGAGGCAGCCCGCTTCGACGACAACCCGGACGGCTACCTCGGCATCAACTCCGACGTTCCGGTGTGGCTGTGCACCGGATTCCACGATGACTGGCAGCAGCTGTGGCCGCGAATCAAGCACTACGAGAGCCGGGACCGCGTCGCCGCCTGAGGCTTCCAAGGCCGGCTGCGACGCAACACTCGTCATGCTCCAGCGGGGTGATGCCGGGCGGCACCGGGAAGTGGGCCTCGTCCAGGCCGAGGCCCGCGACCACCTCCGGAGCACCTGCTCTTGTGGTGTGAGGTGGCTTGGAGACGCCTCTTTATGCGGTCGAGGTCGAGACCGGCGGCTGCATGTGGACGCGGGGAGACTCCTCGGCCGAGAGCTGAGTTCCGTCGGCCGGGACGTCGACGCCCGTGTACTCCAGGAACCATGCGTTCCGGTCCGGGGTGGCCTCGTGCCACAGACCACCGCGCAGTTCGTGGTGGTCGACGTCGGCCGAGGTACTCGGGGTCCAGGTGAAGTCGTACCGGTCGCCGTCGGCCACGCCGGTGAGGGCGGTGGCGGGCATTGCAGCACACAGACGGTGGCCGACTGGGCGGGCGAGAGGCCGGGGCACCCGTCACGCGGGTACCAGTCGGCGAAGTCCTCGTCGCACCACAGCCCGTCCAGCCGGTCTCTCACCCACATCGCCGTCGTACCGTCCGGGTTGCTCGCCCGCGCGATCCGCGCGGTCAGAGGCGGGACTTGCTCACCGGAACGAGGACGGAGCGACAACGAGCACCTCGACGATCACAGGATCCTTCGGAACAGCCCCGAGCATGCCCGTTGATCACGCTGCCGCACCGGAAAACTCAAAGCTCCCCGACACAGTCAAGCTGAAAGGATGTCCCGTCATGGCGAAGAAGAGGTACGAAGGCGCATTCGACATGGACTCCGCGAGCCCCGATCCGGAGCGGTTGCCAGCCAAGCTCATTGTCCGCTACACAGACGACACCTACAACGTGGAGTTCTTCGAGGGCGCGCCGCACGACTACGCCGAGCACCTCACGCTTGTCAACACCGTGGACAGCGCGCGCATCGAAGTCGTGGGCTCCCACCCCTCCGAGTGGTACGAGTACCGCGACGGCGTGCGAGTCGGCCAGGCGGTCCTGACGGCGCAAGAAGGGGCGAGGCCGGAGCGGGGAGGGGCGAGGCCGGAGTGGGGAGGGGCGAGGCCGGAGTGGGGAGGGGAGAACACCTAATCGACGTTACTGCCGCCAAGCTTGCCTCAGAGAACTGTCACGACAGTAACGGGGACGGGCGGCCTGGTAGAACGTCCGACGGCGATCCAGGCAGAAAAGAAGGAGTTACGCCGACGCCCTCGGGCCAGCTGCGGTCCGCGTCCGGAGGCGGGGCGAACTGCCCGTCAGCGAGCGGGCGGTCAGACCGGGCCGTCGAAGCGAACCGTATATCGGCGCGGTTGGCATACCTCCCGATTTGGTGCACGCGATTCCGGCATACCGAATGCCCCATGCCGTGCCCCTTGCTCAGGACTCGCCTGTCTGCGGGCGCGGCAGCTCATCCGGCAAGGGGCCCGGTATGCTCGCCGCCAGCCCAAGGGCGTGGCGAGCAGGCGCGCGGGCGGGGGTAGGGACTGGGACCTCGCGCAGAGTCGTAGCCGCTCCTCTGGAGTCCGCTGGAACCGCCCAACTCGGCAGCTCCAAGATCCCCGACAGAGTCAAGCCAAGTTGCGGTTTGCGGGTGGATCAGTGGTCGACCGGAGGGGTGTGCCGGTGGCGCCAGGTCGTCGGGACGGTGCCCACTGGGGTCGTCCGCTCGATCAGGACGGGCACGGCGTGAGGCAGTTTCCGGGCGCATGGCCGGTGCGTCACTTCAGTTCCATGAGGATGTCGGCGCGGGCGTAATAGTCGGCCACCGGGAGACGGTCGCGGGTGATCCTGACAAACCCGGCTTCCTCGTACAGGCGGATGGCGGGAGCCAGTTCGCTGTTCGTGCCGAGGAACAGCCGGGCCCCACCGAGTGCCTGGGCGCGGTCGATCGCTGCGGCTATGAGTTGGCGGCCGACGCCGCGTCCCTGCGCGGCGGGGGCCACGGCCATCTTCGCGAGCTCGAACACGGCGTCCGGGTAGGCGAGAAGTGCGACGCACCCGACGACGGTGCCGCTGCCCGGCTCGCACGCCAGGAGCACGTCGCCGCCTGGGCCCACGATGCGGCCGAACGGATCTCCGAGAACCGCCCGGTCCTCTTCCTGCAGGGTGAACAGGCGCGAGATCCACTCCTCGTTCAACGCGCGGAACGCGTCGGCATCACACTGTGAGGCGATCGAGGAGACCACGGTCGGGGCAGAGGTGTGCGGCATGAGGCGGATTTCCTTTCCGGTGCAGCTTCCCATGAGCAGCCTCCGCTCCTGCTAACTCATATGTCCAATACAAGCGATCGCGTGTATCGATAAACTGGAACTATGGATCAGCGTATCGAGCTCCGCCACCTGCGGTACTTTCTGGCTGTGGCCGAGGAACTCCACTTCGGCCGTGCCGCCCAGCGGCTGAACATCGCCCAGCCGGCTTTGTCCCAGCAGATCAGGCAGCTTGAGAAGATTGTCGGTGTTGAGCTGTTCCGGCGGACCTCTCGAAGTGTCCGCCTCACAGACGCGGACCGAAGCGGCATGTCAGCAGCCCACGGCCCTGTCGGGCACTCGTCACTCGTTCGTGTGGGATCTCCGCAGTAGCTCGCAGAATCTGCGAGCGATCGCCAGGATCTGCGGCTTCGTGTCAGATCCCGAAGTCGTGTGCTGACGCTGTTCCCGCCCGCCGGCGGATCCGGCGACGGCGTTGGATCCCGCGGCGGTTACGGTCGAGACCGGCCTGGCGAACGTCTTCACCTCCCGCGCCATCGGCAGGCGCGGCTGTCGGCCCATGACGAGGACAGCTTCTACTGGCGCTCCTGGCAATGAAGAAGGGGAACCAGGCCCGGGATTCGCACATCTAGTGGGGTGGCTCATCCCGGTGTGAGTGTTTGTCGTATCTGGGGCGGTGCCGGACGCCATCGAGGAGTGGCCGTGCGTTCGCTCACCCATCTGGACAGGCGGCAACTGCTCAAGGCGGCCGGTGCGGGTACCTTCATCATGGGGGCAGGTGCCGGACTGTACACCTGGCCGGCAACGGACGGAGGCGCGTCGAATACGTTGGCTGCGCCGACGTTGGTGAAGCAGGCCGCTGCGGCCGGGGCGAAGCAGGCGTTCCTTCACATCATCGCGCACCCCGACGACAACCTGTACTTCATGAATCCGGACTTGGAACAGTCCATACGCAGCGGGGCGCCCTCGGTCACCGTCTGCCTGACCGGCGGCGAGTCCGACGGCCACAACGTCCTTTTGCACGACCCCATCGCCGACAAGGTCCCTTACGACCGCGAGAAGTACGTGCGGGCCCGGATGAACGGCGTGCGTCGGGCCCATGCCCTCATGGCCACGGGCGACACCGAAAGCCCGTGGGACGTGGACGCGGTATCGCTCATTCCCGGCTTCCAGGTGGAGGTGCAGACGCTGCGCGCGGCCCCGGAAAACCAGTTGGTGTTTCTGGAACTGGTCGAGGCCCGCTCCCTGTTCGCGCCCAAGAAAACCTCCCTGCGGGGGCTGTGGCTGGGCGCGGCTGACACCCTCGTCACGCTCCCGCCGACCCGTACTCCCGTGCGAGAGCGCTACGAGTACACCCGGGACCAGCTCATCGACTCGCTGACAGCGATCATGGAACGGGTCCGGCCCACAGTCGTACGCACCCTGGACCCCAACGCCGTCCACAGGGTTGACAAGCCGCCGCTGTACTCCCGCGACCTCCGGCTGCGCGGCTTTCACTACCACGACCACCAGGACCACACTGCCTCCGCCCACTTTGCCCAGGCGGCGCTGGCCCGGTACTGGGGGCGCCAACACGGCCGTCCCGTGGCCGTCGAAAGCTACCTCGGCTACGAGAATGCTGCCCTGCCCCACAACATCGACCTCAAGACCACCCAGCGCAAAGGCGATCTGCTGTCGGTCTACGGTTGGGCGGACCGCAAGGACTGCGCCGACAAGGCCGGTTGCGGTGACCGCAAACTCGGCGGCACAGCCCTCACCGGCGTCTCCAAGAACTGGACCCGCTCCACCTACCAGCGCGCCCCCGGCTCGAACTCCTGGTTGCTGCCCCTCAAGGACGACCGGTTGGCGGCCTTCGCGGTCCTGGACGGCACGGCGCGCTGCTGGGTAGAGACTGCTCCGGGCAGCGGCACGTTCGGCGGCCCCCACGGCCTGGGCGGGAAAATGTTCGAAGGGCAGCTCTTCGCCTTGCGCCACGACGATGGAAGGATTCAGCTCTTCGCAGCCCGTACGGTACTGCCGAGCGGCAAGCATGCCCACCGTCGCGAGCTGATGACTGCGATCCAGTCCGATACCGGCGACGAGGGTGTGCCCGCCTTCGGCCCGTGGGAGTCGCTGGGCGCGCCGGACTCCGCCCCGGTCAAGTCACTGGAGATGGGCTACCCGGCCGCGGTCGCCGACAAGGACGGAGTGGTGCACGTCTTCGCACGGAATTGGGACGGCGGTGTGAGCCACCGCAGCAGCGTCCGCGGCGGGAAGTGGACGGACTGGCGGCGGGTGGAGTGCCTGCCCAGGAAGTACCCGCAGGTCGTGGACGGGCTGGACGCCTGTGTCGACTCCGCCGGGCTGATCCACCTCGTCGCTCCCAACGCCAAGTCCGTACTGCACTGGGTGTCCACGGAGCCCGGGGAACTCCCACGGCCGGTCCCGGCGGTCGGTCTGCCGCAGCCCGCCGGGCCTGTCAGCGTGGTGCCGCTGGCGGACGGGGGCATACGGATCGCCTACCGGTTGCCGATCACCGCGCAAGTGCTGCTCGCCAACTGGAAGCGGCAGAATGGCGGTTGGCAGGTCATCGGGAAGGCCGAGCCGATCGGCGGCTATGGTCGGGTCAGCGTCGCGGCTGTCGGTCCCCAGGGGCGGCGGACGGTGCTCGCCGGGCGCGACGATGAAGGCATGGTGCGTGTCGCCACGGCCGACAGAAGGCCGGGGCGCTGGCAGACGGGGAAGGTGCTGCACACGGCGGCACCAGCGGTGGCCCGGGACGCGAACGGGCGTGCCGTGGTCGCGGCCCTCGGTACCGATGCGCGCCTCTACACCGCCCGACAGGCCTCAGGCACCGATGCGAGGGGACCCGACTCAGCCTTTGAGCCCTGGTCGGCCGCGACCGGACGGTAGGCCGCACACGCGGTCCGGGCAGGCGTGTCCGGCCACACAGCCGCGCGTCGGTCGCAGGCGGTCAGGCGCCGCCAGACTGCGGCACGAGGCGGTTGCGGTTGCGGGCAGTTTTCTTGTGCGCACGTTCCTCAGCCGGAGCCGTGATCAGCCCTACGGTTGGCCGCTGCCTGGCAACGGCCTGTACGAGTGCCGGGAGATCGGCCCGCATGGCAAGTTCTCGTGCTTCTTCGTGGTCAAGGGCGTGTTCCGCAGCAAGGTTCAGCTGGTGACCCCGGAGGAAACCGCGCGGATGGCCCGCCGGATGGGACCGCACCCTGCCGAGTGACGGACACGGTTGCCAGGCCTCTCGGGGACCTCACAGCAGCGAGGCGAGACATCTGCCAGGTGTAGGACGGCGGCATGAGGATGCCCTCCCCGGAACCTTCCGGGGAGGGCTTCGCTCATCTCAAGGTCATACAGGTTTTGCTTAGAAGCCTCGCCAGGGTTCCGAGGTCTGATTGGTGTAGATCTTCCAGACCTGCCAGTTGTTGGTGGTGGAACAGCCGCCGGGGAAGCCGTAGACACCGATACCGCCGTCCAGACACACTTTGTAACGGCCGTTGTAGAAGTTGATGAAGTGCTTCAACACCGCCGGATTTCCAACGTTCTGGACCGGAGCTGCGGTTGCCATGGTCCAGATCTGATCCCAGTTGTTCCTGTCAAACTCACAGGTTTCCCAACGCGTTGCAGCCGAACCCTGGATCTGAGAGGGGCCCTCGCCGGCGACCGCTCCCAGGCACACCGTTCCGCTGCCGCTCTCGGTCATGATCTGGACGTTCGCCTGGCCACTAGCGTCTGCTTGCCCGCTCTCCAGCCGGATCCAACTGGTGCCCCTAGCCATACACCCAGGCACCGTCTCGCCAGCGGGGTACGAGGGTCCGAAGTCGTATACACCTGCCAGGCACTGCTGGTCGGCCTGGTTGACCATCTGGATGCTGGGGTTGTCCCAGTAGATCGCCGCGTTCGCCGTGCCGGTAGTGCCCAGCAGCATCGCGAGCACCACCGTCACTGTCGCAGCCAGCCCTACGAGGCGGTTGGACAGCAGTTTCCTGATCCGGAACAAGTTGCTTTTTCTTCCGGTCCTCGCATGCATGGACTTCCCGAGTTTGAGCATGAGTGAGCTTCCCCCTTTGATGGCGCCCTCGGTTGGGCCGTTGTCAGTCCGCACGACAGCTTGCTATGCACGCTCAGCCGGGTGAGCGAGTCCATCGCGAATCTAGGGTCGGCAACCCATCGCATGGAGTGTCTGATTGCACGGTGAAGAGGGGGTTCCGGTGCCGGAGTGCACAGTGAGCCGGGAAAGCGCAGGCCGGGCCCGACGAGCCGGGCCGCTGCCCCTCTACTACCGCTGCGATTCAAAGACCGGGAACAAACCCTCTACCCCGGCCTCACCCACCCGCGCACCGTCAACCTACGCGAAGACGTTGTATGCCGGGCCCTGGACCAGTGGATCGCCCGGGCCTTCGCCCCCGACCGGCTTACTGCCACCCTCACCGCCCTCACCCACGCCAGCGCCGCAGCGAGCTCCGCAGAGACCACACACCCGAGCGGGCCCAGGCGCGCCAGACGGTCAGGGACTGCGAGCGACGACTCGCCCGCTACCAGGCAGCCCTCGAAGCCGGAGCGGACCCAGCCGTCGTCACCCAGTGGATCAACGCAGCACAGCAGGACAAGCAATCCCCACTCGACGCCCAGCAGATCCGAGAAATCACTGACAGTCCTGGAGACATAGCACACCGCATCCACACGGCCGACGCCGACAAGAAAGGCCCGCTCTACGAAGCCCTCGGCATCACCATCAGTTACGAACACGCAAAGAGGACCGCGACCGTAAGGTCGGGGCCCTCATCACCGTATCGTCAGTGGTTGTGTCCGAGGGGCGAGTTGACCATTGACGATACGGTCGTGGTGGCGCAAGGGCGGCTCCGGCCACGAGATCTATCAAAAGGCCCCACCTCCATCTCCTGAGGTCAGGGCCTACATGATCGTCGACAGGCGGCTGTTGTCAGCGAAGTCCTCCAACGGACCAGGCGTCCTGATGGACCGCCCTGCGGAGTGGGAGTCGGTCTGGCGCTACCGCGAGGGCGGAGCCCTCACCGCCCTCGACCTCGACACCACCATGGACTGGCTCCAGCACCTCCTGGCCGATCACACCTAACAGGCGCCCGGGTTCGCGTTGCTCACCGCACACTGCCGTACCAAACGTGTCCGCCGCACCGCCGCCAACCGCTTCCGCACGTTGCCCGCCGAACGGCGGATCAGGAGCAGTCAAAGCGGCGAGCGGTGGGGCATTCCGGACAGGCGCGGCATTCGAAGATGTACACCCCTCCGGCGTCGCCGAGCATCAACCCGTGCGCTGCCTGCGCCGCCTTGCCGGTCTCACCACAGGTGGCCTGGCCGTCCACTACTGTCTGGTCCTCCACTGGCAGCCAGGCGCGCCAAGCGCTGCCGGAGTACTCCCAGCTGGCGATCGTCAGCAGGTGCTCCATCGGGCCGTCGCACTGGGGACAGGCGGACCACTGCGGGTCTTGGGTCCAGCCCGGATACCCGCCGCACTTGATGCCCTCCGCCACGGACAGCTCGCTCCAGTAATCCCAGCCGGTCTCCGCCTCCAGTCGGTTGAACCGCTCCAACAGGAGGTCGAACAAGTCGCGCGGCAGATCGCTGCTCGGGTACTCCACGACCTGTTCCGGATGCACCGTGCACGGCTGCGGGACGTGCCGCGGCTCCGCACCCTCGGGTACCGGTCTCGCCTCCAGGAGGCTCCCGACCTCCACCGAGGACCGCCAGTACACCCGCGGCGCGGGCTCACACTGCTCATGCTCGAATGGGCACCACAGCACCTGCATCAGGTCCGTACCGTCAGGGAAGGCGACAGCGGGCACATCGCGCCGGTAAAGCTGGACGACCGGAACCAGCGGGCTCCCCTCGGGCGGTGCGACCAGGCCGTCGGGCCCGTAATGCGTCTCAATGCAGCGGGGCCACGGCTCGCCGGACGGCCAGAGCGGCGGGCCACCGACCGAGCTCTCCTCCGCTCCCGGTACGCCCGCGCGCGGATGCAGTCGCGTGGCGGTGCCTCGCAACGCGACGAGTTCGGGGAAGACGCGCTCAATGTCCACAGCACACGGGTCGCGCAGCCCGGCCGGACGCAGATCATCCCGGCCATCAGGACCTAGGGGCGATGCGTTCTCAGGCTGTGAGTCGGAGCATGGCGGTAGCGTGATGGGGGCGTAACCGATAGTGATCGGCTGCGGCAGCGATGTTGGTCCAGCCTGCTTGGCGCATTAGTCCGATGGCGAGGTTGCGCAGGGTGGCCATGGCGCGGGGTGCGGTGCCGGTGCGTACTCGCGAGGTGTCCTCGCCGAACGTGACGTCTCTGACGTGGTGCAGGGCCTCGACCGACCAGTGATTCTGGACGAGTTCGGCGAGTTGCGCCGCGCCGGCCTGCTCGGGCGGAAGGCTGGTGATCGCGTAGACGGTCTTCGTCTCGACCTTGCCGGTCTTGCGGTGAGTGCAGCGGCGCTTGATCTCCATGGCCTGGACCGCGTGCGGGAAGAACAGACCTGGCCGGACGGTGCAGACCTTCAAACGGCGGACCTCGCGGCGGCCGTGTCCGGACCCGGTGGTGCGGGCCTGCAGCGGAATCTGACGCCAGGGCAGGCCCCGCAGCTGCTTGCGCAGCTTCTTCTGGTTCCCCTTGACCACCAAGAGGTAGTGGCCACTGGCGGCGATGGCGTGCTCGGCGTGGGCGCGCTGGGTGTGTATCGCATCGGCGGTGACGACAACGCCGCGCAAGTCGATCCGGTCCAGCAGCGGGGCGAACGCGGGGATTTCGTTGCTCTTCGCGGCGACCTGGCGCTGGGCGATCACGGTATGGCAGGCGTGGAGCGCGGCGGCGAGCAGGTGGACGGCTTGGCCGTCGGTGCGGGATCCGCACACGGTCTTGCCGTCGACGGCCAGACCGACCAGGGTGTCGCCGGGTCCGTCGACCGGGTCGGCGACGTAGCGGGCGAGCTAGGCACCCACGGCGTCGTCTAAGGCATAGCCGTCCAGGCGGGCGAGGAGTCGTCCCAGCGTGGAGGCGTTGGGTGTGCTGGAGGTCAGTCCGAGTTGTTCGCGCAGCTCGGAGTCGGTGTCGGCGGCGAAGCGGGCGATGGCGGCCAGGGACGTGGCTCCGCGGAGGACGGCGACCAGGCACAGCGCGACAGGGAGCCCAGGCAGTAGCGGCGGCCCCGGGTCCGGCGCGGATCGGGTAGCCGGCCCAACACGTCCGCCAGGCAGGCGAGCTGTGACGGTTCCGGTTCCGGGTATGCGGAGTCGATGTCCGCGCAGTGGTGCTGCAGGACACCGATCAGGGAGGATGACACGCGAACGCAACCCCTGTTCATGATCAAAGGCTTCGACCACCGTGCGTTCCGTCTCGCGGACCGCGGGCAGCTCCGGGAAGAGCGACGCCACGTGGGTGTCCGGGCCGACGCCCAGCATCAGGACGTCGAAGGTGGGGACCGGGCCGTGGTTCTCGGGGTCGGCGGCCTGGGCCAGCTCCGCCGCGTAGGCCTCGGCCGCCGCGTCCACGTCCGCACCCCAGGGACCGTCCGACGCGGGCATGGCGTGCACGCGCTTCGGGTCCACCGGGACCTGGTCGAGCAGTGCCTCGCGGGCCTGGGCGACGTTGCGCTCCGGGTCGCCCTCGGGCAGGTAGCGTTCGTCGCCCCACCACAGGTCGAGCCTGCTCCAGTCGACGGCGTCCCGGGCGGGCGCCGCGGCCAGGGCCGCGAGCAGGCCGTTGCCGTTGCGGCCGCCCGTGAGGACCACGGACGCCTCGCCGCGGGAGGCCTGCGCGTCCACGATCTTCGTGATCAGACGGGCCGCCGCGGCCTGCGCCATCAGCTCCTTGTCGTGGTGCACGACCAGCTGCGGAGTGCTCATGTCGCCTTCGCCCTCTTCTTCAGCGGTGCCGGTTGCTGCGGCGCCGCCTCTGTCGTGGGAGCCTCGGCAGCGGCGTCGGGAGCCGCCGCGACGGTGACCGGTTCTCCTTTGGGCGACGGCTCCGGGACCTCCGGCGCCGCAGCCGCGGACGCGTTCAGCCGTTCCACGCCGAACCGCAGTGCCGACGCGTAGGTGTCGTCCGGGTCGAGCCGGCGCAGCTCCTCCGCGATCAGCTCGGCCGTCTCCCGCCGCTTCAGCGCCACCGCCCGGTCCGGCTGGCCGTCGATGGACAGGGTGGCGAGGGAGCCGTTCGCGCGGTCCAGCGCGATCGGGCCCTGGGTGGTCTGCATACGGACCGCCGTCAGACCGGGGCCCGAGGAGAGCGACCGCTTGACAGGGACGTCCAGGCGGTCCGCGAGCCACATCGCCAGCAGCTCGCAGCTCGGGTTGAACTCCTCGCCCTCCACCTCGACGGCCCTGACCTCGCAGGCCACCTGGTCCAGGGCCGCCGCCAGCATGGAC
>NZ_JBEYFC010000268.1:0-11794 GCF_040634175.1 Streptomyces sp. NPDC007162 | reverse complement strand
GCGCAGGATGACGGCGAGCGGATCGTCCGGGCCGCCGGACTCGGGCTCGTCGTCAAAGCGTGTGGTCAAGCCTCGGGCGTCGTCCCGCTCGGGGCGGTGCGCGACGGGGTCGTCGCGGCCGACGGCCTGCGCGGTCCCGGTACCGCCGACTGCGGTACCGCCGACTGCGGTGCGGAAGGCGTCAGTCGCAGTTCGTATTCGCCGGTGTTCGGATTGAGCACCCACTGGTCTGCGGGGTCGATGTTGTCCGCCCGCCCACGGCCTTGCGCGTCCACGGTTGTCCGAATCCTCCGTCGGGGCCACGCGGCGCCTTCCCCCCTACCAAGGCGCTCGGTCACGTTGTGCAGTGCACGACCCCAGGACGGACCTCGTGGCCGGGTGCACCGGAACGCTCACACTATCCGCCCGGTTCGGCGACGAGTGACGCCAGTGACAAATTCCTCCTCCCTACAAGCGGGCAATCCCTCCCATTTAACTGACAACGAACGGCACGGAAGTTCGCCGCCTTGGCGAGTGCTTTACCCGCAACTGTCCTCGGCGGCGGTGTTCCCGCGAAATACGGGCGCCGGAGAGTTTCCGGGCTTCCCGCCCGAACCCCCGCCGTCCTCGGCGACCTTCACGGGCCGGTCGGCCCGCAGCAACGCGAACAGCGCGTCCGCCCGGCCCGCCACGAGCTGGTCGCGATCGGAGTCGTACACATACGGCTCCCGCGGCACGGTGAGGAACCGCACGTGCTCGGTGGGGATGCTCCGCAACCCGCGCACGAGCTGGTAGAGGCCGCGCAGACTGGCCAGTTCGGGGTCGGTGGTGAGCGCGGAGGTCGCCGCGACCAGCAGGGGGTAGAGCTTCGCCGGGTTCAGCAGCACGCCACCGCTCTGCACCTTGTCGACGAGCGCCCCCAGGAACTGCTGCTGCCGGTCCATCCGGTCGGTGTCGCTGCCGTCCCCCAGCGACTTGCGCGCCCGTACGTACCCCAGCGCCTGCTCACCGTCGAGCGTGACCCGCCCGGCGGGCAGCCGCAGCTTCGCCGCCTTGTCGTGGATCGGC
The DNA here is from genome assembly GCF_040634175.1 of Streptomyces sp. NPDC007162. Lineage (NCBI taxonomy): Bacteria > Bacillati > Actinomycetota > Actinomycetes > Kitasatosporales > Streptomycetaceae > Streptomyces > Streptomyces sp. NPDC007162. Next base: position 10,747 of record NZ_JBEYFC010000268.1, on the reverse strand, counting down.
CTCGTCAGGCACACCTGCACCCCGCCGACGGCGTCGACCACGCCCTTGAACCCGCTGAAGTCGACGACCGCGTAATGGTCGACCCGGATGTCCGTCAGCTTCTCGACGGTACGGACGGTGCAGGCCGAACCTCCCACCGCGAACGCCGCGTTGAACATCGTGAACGAGGGCTCGCTGCGCCGCCCGTCGCGCCGCAGGCACCCGGGCACGTGCACCATGAGGTCCCGGGGCAGCGACACCGCGGTGGCACTGCGCCGGCCGGCGGCCAGATGCAGCAGGATCGTGGTGTCGGACCGCTCGGTGCCCGAGTCCCTGCCGTAGCGGCGGTTCCCGTCGCCCGTGCGGGTGTCCGAACCGATCACCAGGATGTTCTGCGCGCCCCGCACCAGCTCGGTGGGCCGCTCCCGCTCGTACCGGGCGAGCTCGGCGGCGGCCGCCTCGTCGGCGGTGATGTTGTCACTGAGGCCGGCGTAGAGCGCCCAGCCGCCGCCGACGGCACCGAGGGTGAGCAGCCCCACGGCGAGCGCCGTACCCCGGAGCCAGAGCGAACGCCGCCGCCGGGCGAGCCCGGACCCGGTGGCGGATGCCCCTACGACGTCGGTCACTGTCCAACAGTGCCCCGGGACACGAGGCGAAGGCGGCGGCAGCTACGCCACTTGGGCGAGTGGTCCGCCCCGCTCCGGGGACGGGTTCCCGCGCGACGGCCTCAGCGGGCGGAAGCCGTGACCCGCTCGCTCTCGATCCGCTTCGCGATCCCTTCCGCACCCAACTCGTCCAGATGCCGGCACAGGACCACGGACCCCCCGACGGCCAGCGGCGCGTACAACCCCGCGCTCAGCCCCTCCCAGGTGTCGAACCCCAGCCCCGAGAGCATCCGGGACCCGGGTCCGGTCAGATCGAGCCCCGGCGCGTCCCCGACCGCCCGCTCCACCACCTCGGCGCCGCTCATCTCCGCACCGGCGACGATCAGCGCGGGCTCGTCCGGATCGACGGGCGAGAACGGTACGAACCGGTCCCCCTGACTCGGCACCTCGACGGCGTAGTCGACGAAACCCTCCGGCGTCCGCGGGAACCGCCCGCCGAGCGGCCGCAACGCGAGCGCGACCCGCTCCCCCCGGCACGCCCGGGCCGCCTCCAGCGCGTCCGGTCCGCTCACCACCACGTCGGCCGCCGCCGGCTCCCCGGCCACGTCGGCGATCACACCCACCGACGAACAGGCCAGCAACCACACGGCCGTCTGCCAGTGCGCGGGAAGCAACAGGGCCACCCGGTCGCCGGGCTGCGCCGCGAGATCGGTCTGCAACAGGTTCGCCGTCTTGGCCACCCAATTGGCGAAGGTGGCCACGGACAATTCGACGCGTTCGCCCGTCGCGTCGTCGTAGAAGGTCACCAGGGGGCGTCCGGGATCCGCGGCGAGCGCGGAACGCAGCAGGTCGGCAGGGGTGCGATCGGTGGCGTTCACCCGAGCAAGGGTACGTCGCGCCCGCCGCCCGCACCGGCCGCCGACGCCACCGGTTCGGCGCAACCGCATCCGACGGACCGTCACATCCGCAATAGACATATATGTCCTACTGTGTTCAACATCAGGGGCATGCGTGGATACCTGACTTCCTCGATCGGCATCACCTGCGCGGCGGCCCTCGCCCTTGCGCCGGCCGTCCTGAACACGCCGGCCGCGGCCGCGGCGCCCGCGGCGGTGCCGGTGCGGGACCCGTCGACAGGCACGACCGGCACGGCAGGCAGCACCCAGTCGCTGCCCCTCGCCCCCCGCACCCGCGAACGCGTCCTGGGTCAGGCCCCCGAACAGGGCGTGTACCGGCAGGACGTACGGCACTTCTCGCTCGTCGGCGTCGTCTGGGACAACCCCGGAACCCAACTGCACGGCTCGGTCCAGGTGCGCACCCGCTCCGCCGGCACCGGCACCTGGTCGGGCTGGCAGGACGTCGACACGCACAACGCCGACCACGGTGCCGACCCGGACACGGCGGAGGCCGAGTCCGGCCGGGTGCACGGCGCCACCGCACCCCTGTGGGTGGGCGACTCGGACGGCGTCGACCTCCGCGTGCGGGCCGAGGCCGACGAGGGTCCCGGCCCGCTCGGCAACGGCGGCCGCGACCTGCTCCCCGCCGGGCTGCGCCTCGAACTCGTCGACCCCGGCGCCGACTCCCCGCCCCAGGGCGCACCGGCCGACGGTCTGCCGACCGAGGACGACACGACGGCCGCCACCAACGCCGACCTCGCCCCCTTCGGCGCCACCGAGATCCCCGCGCTGGACCGCGAGGACACCGAACGCGAACTGCTGGAGCTGGACGGCGTCGACGTCCCGCGTGGGAAGCCGTACATCGGACCGCGTCCGGGGATCGTCACCCGCCGCGGCTGGCGCGCCGACGAGTCGCTGCGCGAGAAGGGGTTCGTGTACACGGGGAAGGTGAAGGCGGCCTTCGTCCACCACACCGACTCCGGCAACGGCTACAAGTGCTCGCAGGCCCCGTCCGTCATCCGCAGTATCTACCGCTACCACGTGGTGAGCATGGGCTGGCGGGACATCGGCTACAACTTCCTCGTCGACAAGTGCGGAACCATCTACGAGGGCCGTGCCGGGGGAGTGGCGAAGGCCGTCAAGGGCGCCCACACCCTGGGGTTCAACAGCAACAGCACGGGGATCGCCGTGATCGGCACGTTCGGCTCGCACAAGCCGCCCGCCGCTGCGGTGACCGCCATCGCCCGGCTCACCGCGTGGAAGCTCGGTCTCTACGGGGCCAATCCGAAGGGGAAGACATATCTGAGGTCCGGGGGTGGCAATCTCTACCCAAAGGGGAAGAACGTACGACTGAACGTGATCTCCGGTCATAGGGACGGGTATGCCACCGACTGTCCGGGAGCCAAGCTCTACGCCAGACTCGGGGCGGCGCGGACCAGCTCCGCGCACCTCCAGGGACGCTGAGCACGGGGCCCGCGTTCACGCCGTCGGGGCACTCGGGGGAAACCGCACACCCGGGCCGCGTGACACCGCGCGGCCGTCGAGGGCGCCGTCGCACGGTCTGCATACACTGGCCGGCCGACACCGAGTTCGGCCGGTCCCGGCAGGAAGCAGAGACGACAGGTGACAGAAGCGATCCTCCTGGTCGGCGGCAAAGGCACCCGGCTGCGCCCGCTCACGGTCCACACCCCGAAGCCGATGGTCCCGGCGGCCGGGGTGCCGTTCCTGACGCACCAGCTGGCCAGAGCCAGGGCGGCGGGCGTGGATCACATCGTCCTCGCGACCAGCTACCTCGCCGAGGTCTTCGAACCGTACTTCGGCGACGGCGCGGCGCTCGGCCTGCACATCGAGTACGTCACCGAGGAGGAACCGCTCGGCACCGGCGGCGCGATCCGCAACGTCGCCTCCCGGCTGCGCTCGGGCCCCGACGAACCGGTCCTGATCTTCAACGGCGACATCCTCACGGGCCTGGACATCCGCGCCCTGGTGGCCACGCACGAGTCGACGGGCGCGGACGTCTCCCTGCACCTGACGAAGGTGACGGACCCGCGCGCCTACGGCCTGGTCCCCACCGACGAAACGGGCCGGGTACTGGCGTTCCTGGAGAAGCCGCAGACGCCGGAGGAGATCGTCACCGACCAGATCAACGCGGGGGCGTACGTCTTCCGCCGCTCCGTCATCGACACGATCCCGCCCGGCCGCCCGGTGTCGGTGGAACGGGAGACCTTCCCGGAGCTCCTGGCCGCCGGCGCGCACCTGCAGGGCATGGTGGACTCGACCTACTGGCTGGACCTGGGCACACCGGCGGCCTTCGTCCGGGGCTCCGCGGACCTCGTCCTCGGCCGTGCCCCGTCCCCCGCGGTCCCCGGCCGCTGCGGCGACCGGCTGATCCTCCCCACGGCGCGGGTGGCGGCGGACGCGAAGCTGGCGGGCGGCACGGTGGTGGGCGAGGGCGCGTCGGTGGCGGAGGGCGTGCGGGTGTTCGGCTCCACGATCCTGCCGGGCGCCGTGATCGAACCCGGCGCGGTCATCACCGACTCCCTGATCGGCAACCACGCGCGCGTCGGCGAACGCTCGGTCCTCACCGGCACGGTCATCGGCGACGGCGCGGTGATCGGTGCCGACAACGAGCTGCGCGAGGGCGCCAGGGTGTGGTGCGACGCGACGATCCCGGCGGGTGCGGTGCGGTTCTCCTCGGACCAGTAGGCGCGGTGGCGGCAGGGGGCCGGCTCAGCGCCCCTTTCAGGCGCGCTGCCCAACCGTGTCCTTCACCCGGCGCGGGCGGCACCCTGCCGGGGCCGGTGGGCGTCCCCGCCCCCGGCCTGCGCCCATCCGCACCTCACCACCGGCTGATGTCCCCTCGCGGCATCTTCGGCGCCCGCCTCGCCGGGGTGTTCCCGCTCAGCAGGATCAGCCGGGCCGCCCGGTGCCGCTGGCCCGCGTACGGCTCGAGCAGCCGCAGCATCATCTCGTCGTCGGCATGCCGGTCCCCGGCCAGCGCCCACCCCACGATCCCCGGCAGATGCAGGTCCCCGACCGTCACCGCGTCCGCGGCCCCGTGACTGCGCTGCACGGTCTCCGCGGACGTCCAGGGCCCGATCCCCGGCACCACCTCCAGCCGCGCCCGCGCGGCCTCCGCCGCCATCCCCACGGCCTGCTCGAGCCGCGCCGCGACCCGTACCGCACGCAGGATCGTCGCGGCCCGTTTGTCGTCGACCCCGGCCTTGTGCCACTCCCAGGACGGGATCAGCGCCCAGGTCCGAGGCGCCGGCATCACCCACATCGGCCGCTCGCTCACCCCCGCGGGCCCCGGCGCACGCTCGCCGAACCCGCGCACCAGCGACCGCCAGGCCCGGTACGCCTCGTCGGTGGTGACCTTCTGCTCCAGGACCGACGGGATCAACGACTCGAGCACCAGCCCGGTCCGGGTCAGCCGCAGTCCCGGCCGCCGGTGCCGGGCAGCGGCGACCACCCGGTGCCGGGGCACGAACGGGGAGGGGTCGTCGGCGGCACCGAGCAGCTCGGGCAGCTGCTCCAGCAGCCACTCGGCACCGGGCCCCCAGGCCTCCCCGCGCACCTCACCGCCGTACGCCCGCACCCTCAGCGTCCCCGGTCCGGCAGGCGTGAGACTGGCCCGCCACACGGACCCGTCGGGCGTGGCCCGGAACGTCGGATCACCGGGCCCACGCCGCAACGGCCCGAGCACGAGCCCCAGATCGAGCGCCCCGTCCGGTTTCCACACCCGCACCCGCCCGGGCGCCACGGCCTGCCGAGGCACCCCCACAGCGGGCACGACGACCTGCCCACCCCGCACAGTCGTACGAGTGGGCCGCGGAGAGAACCGTCCAGCCACGAAAGATCCCGGATGTGTGAGATGACTGAGGTGATTATGGGCCTAAGCGCGGGCGCTCCGTCGGCACGGAACTCACCGCACCTCGATGAAGTCCCCCACCTCCCGAGGCGCCCGCTGCCGCGGCTCCTCCGCGGCGCGCCCCACCGCGACCGCCCCCATCGGATCCCACGCCTGCGGCAGCCCCAGCACCTCCCGCACCACGTCCCGGCAGAACATCGTCGACGACACCCACGCCGACCCCAGCTGCTCCCCGGCCAGCGCGACCAGGAGGTTCTGTACGCCCGCCCCGGCGGCGACCACGAACATCTCCCGCTCGGCGGCGTCCCGCCGCGGGTCCCCGTACGTGTGGGACCCGTCCGTCACCAGACAGGGCACGACGAGATACGGCGCGTTGCGCAGCACGTCCCCCCGCCGCACCCGCTTCGCGATCGACTCCTCCGACTTGCCGTCCTTGCGCAGGTCGGCGATCCAGGCGTCCCGCATGGCGTCCAGCAACCGGGTCCGGGCCCCGGCCGACTCGAGGAGCACGAACCGCCACGGTGTCGTGTGATGCGGCGCCGGCGCGGTCACGGCGGCGGCGACCGCCCGTCGTACCGCACCGGGGTCGACGGGCTCGTCGGTGAACGCCCGCACGGTCCGTCGCAGCGTGACCGCTTCGCGGACCGCCTCGGAGGTGCCGAGCCGGAACATGTCACTGGCCGCGTCCCGCACCAGCGCCCGCGCGTCGTCCCCGTCCTCGCCGGCGTCGGTCACGACGTGGGCGAGACCCCGCACCACGGCGACCGGCATCCCCGTCGCCTTGCCCTTCACCAGATCACCGGCGGCGGCCAGTTCGTCGGCCGTGGCGACGACCGTGGCGACCAGCGGATTGCCGTACGCGTCCACACCCCCGCGCAGATCGTCCAGGACGCGCACCCCGGCGGCGCCGATGGTGACGTCCGTGAGTCCCGATCGCCAGGGCCGCCCGGAGGTGTCCGTGACGAGAACCCCGACATTGACGCCCAGCGCGTCCCGCAGCCCCGCGCGCACGGCACGGGCCGAGGCGTCGGGGTCCTCGGGCAGCAACAGCACGGTCCCGGCGGGGGTGTTGGAGGCGTCCACACCGGCCGCGGCCATCACCAGACCCTGCCGGTTCTCCACGATCCGCAGGGTGCCGCGGCGGGCCACCACCCGCACGGTCTCGGCGTCGATCGCCGCCTCCCGGTCGGTCGCCTCGACGCTCCGCCCCTCGGCCTTGGACACGATCTTGGACGTCACGATCACCACGTCCCCGTCGGCCAGCCCGGGCCCGGTCGCGGCGATCAGCTTGGCCAGGTCGTCGCCCGGCTGGACCTCGGGGATCCCGGCCAGCGCCCACACCCGGTATCCGGGCACCGCGTCACTCATGCCCCGCGCACCTCCTCGGCCAGCGCCAGCGCCTCCCGCGCCATCTGGGCGGCCGCGTCCAGATCGGTCATCATCAGCGGTACGGCCCGGCAGCGGATGCCGGCCGCCTCGACCCGCCCGACGCTGCCGGCGTCCACGGTGTCGACGAGCCAGCCGTCCAGCAGCCCCGAGCCGTAGTGCTCGGCGACCGCCGCCGCCGTCGACTCCACTCCGACGGCCGCGAGCACCTTGTCGGCCATCCCGCGCACCGGCGCGTCCCCGACGATGGGGGAGAGGCCCACCACCGGCACCCCGGCGTTCGCGATCGCCTCGCGCACGCCCGGCACGGCGAGGATGGTGCCGACGGAGACCACCGGGTTGGACGGCGGGAAGAGGATCACGTCGGCCTCGGCGAGGGCCTCCAGCACGCCGGGCGCCGGCTTGGCCTGCTCGGCGCCGACCGGGACGACCGCGTGGGCGGGCACCGACGCCCGCAGCCGTACCCAGTACTCCTGGAAGTGGACCGCCTTGCGCTCGCCGTCGACCTCCACGGCGACATGGGTCTCGACCCGGTCGTCGGTCATCGGGATCAGCTTCACGCCCGGCTTCCAGCGGTCGCACAGCGCCTCGGTCACCGCGCTCAGCGGATAGCCGGCGCCCAGCATCTGGGTGCGCACGATGTGCGTCGCGAAGTCCCGGTCACCGAGCCCGAACCAGTCGGGCCCCACCCCGTAGGCGGCGAGCTCCTCCTTGAGGTGGAAGGTCTCGTCGGCGCGCCCCCAGCCCTGTTCCTCGTTGATGCCGCCGCCGAGGGTGTACATCACCGTGTCGAGGTCGGGGCACACCTTCAGCCCGAAGAGGTGGATGTCGTCCCCGGTGTTGCCGATGACGGTCACCTCGGCGTCCGGCACGGCCTGCTTGAGACCGCGCAGGAACCGGGCACCGCCGATACCGCCTGCCAGAACCACAATGCGCATGCGCCAAGTCTTGCAGGCTGGTCCGACAACGCGTCACACAGCCGCCGGACGGGCCTCGCAAGCGGCACCGGCACTCGGGTGCATCGGCATCTCGGTCAGGCCCGGGTAGTAGACGTGCAGGCTCACCGCGGGCTCCAGCGCGCCGTTCAGCACCTCGTGCGCGTACCCCGGAGCGAAGACCCGTTGTGCGCCGGCGGCCAGCGCGCGCGTGCCGCGCTCGGTGCGTTCCGTGAGGGTGCCCTCCAGGACGGTCAGCACACCGGCCGAGCGGCCGTGGTCGTGCAGTCCGCTGCCCTGTCCGGGCACCCAGGACAGCAGCCACACCTCGTAGCCGGGGCCGGTGCGCAGCCGGTGGTACCAGCGGCTGGTCGCGTCGTACTCGACGAGGTGCTCCCACTGCGCGCGGTCGGCGGCGATCGCGCGGGCCAGGCCGACGAACTCGGCCACGGTGGCCGGGTGCTCGCGCGGGGGCTGGAGCAGGTGCTGGACCTCGAGGATGTCGCCGGCGATCTGGAGGTCGTTGTCGCTGTTCATGGGGTGCGGTGGTTCCTCAGTGAAGGAGGTCAGAGGGGAACGTGAAGCGAGAACCGGGCCCCGGGGGCCCGGTCCGCAGCTGGAGCGGCCTGGGTACGGCTACGGCTCAACAGCTGGAACAGCAACAGCTACAGCGAGCGCGGGCAGCACCGTGGGACCCGGCGGTGCGGGTCGAGGTGAGTGCCAAGTTCGCGAGCATGCCCACAAGGACAGCGGTTCACACCTCCCGTGTCAACTCGACGCCCGGTATGTGGGACATGTTTCACCTCATCCGGTTCACCTCGCTGCCGAAAGGTTTGCTCAGTGGGTACCCGGGACACATGGCGCACAACCGGCCGCGCGAGCCACTGCGGAACGCGATCGAACATCTGGGCGTCCTTCTCCGTACAGCCTCTGTATGGGGTCGGAGGCCCGCGGACGGGCCCCTTTTGCATGTCAAGGTTTATGCCGATTTGAACACTTTCCGCACGGCCTTGGTTCCGCAGAGTGAATAACGGGCCCAATAGCAGATCTCGGCTTGACTCGCCCGGAGCAGCACACTTGTAATTTCACTCGTGTCGTTCAGCCGACATCGGTGACGGCCAGGCACGGGGACGCGAAAGACAGACGAGGGGCGCACATGACCGAGCTGGTGCAGCAACTGCTGGTCGACGACGCGGACGAGGAACTCGGCTGGCAGGAGCGCGCGCTGTGCGCCCAGACCGACCCCGAGTCCTTCTTCCCCGAGAAGGGCGGCTCCACCAGAGAGGCCAAGAAGGTCTGCCTCGCCTGCGAGGTGCGCTCCGAATGCCTCGAGTACGCCCTCGCCAACGACGAGCGGTTCGGCATCTGGGGCGGACTCTCCGAACGGGAGCGCCGCCGCCTCAAGAAGGCCGCCGTCTGACCGGACGTGCACCGGACGTACACCTCTGAGCTGCGCGAACGGCCCGTCCCCCGTGGGTTGTCCACAGGCGGCGGGCCGTCGACATGACCAGCCGATAGTGTGGGCGCTCGTCCGAGACGCCTCGCCGCCACCAGCGGGCGCAGGAGTCCACCGCAGTCCATCGAACCGGGGCCCGTACCTCGATGTCCGTGCACAGTCACACGGCAGCCCAAGCGTCGGCTGCTCCAGCGGGGTTTGACCCGACCCGCCCGCCCGAGTTCCCGCGTCACGTGGTGACCGCGGTCCTCGTCTCCCACGACGGTGCCCGCTGGCTCCCCGACGCGCTCGCCGGGCTGCTCGGCCAGGAGCGCCCCGTCCAGTACGCGGTCGCGGCCGACACCGGCAGCTCGGACGACTCCGCCCAGCTGCTCACCGAGTCCCTCGGTGACGCCAACGTCGTGCACCTCGCCCGGCGCACCGGCTTCGGCCAGGCCGTCGAGGAGGCGGGCCGCACCGCGCCCGTCCTCACCCCGGACGAGCTGCCGTACCTGAAGCGCCCCAGCGGCTGGGACCCGGTCACCCGGCAGTGGCGCGACGACGCCTACGACATGCCCGAACTGCCCTACGGCGAACCGGTCCAGTGGCTGTGGCTGCTCCACGACGACTGCGCCCCCGAACCCGACGCCCTCGCCCAGCTGCTGCGGGTCGTCGACAACGAGCTGGAGCTGGGCCGCGACGACGTGGCGGTCGTCGGCCCCAAGCTGCGCGGCTGGTACGACCGCAGGCAGCTGCTGGAGGTCGGCGTCACCATCGCCAACTCCGGCCGCCGCTGGACCGGCCTGGACCGCCGCGAGCAGGACCAGGGCCAGCACGACCACGTCCGGCCCGTGCTGTCCGTCTCCACCGCCGGCATGCTGATCCGCCGCGACGTCTTCGAGGAACTCGGCGGCTTCGACCGCCGACTGCCCCTGATGCGCGACGACGTCGACCTGTGCTGGCGCGCGCACAACGCGGGACACCGCGTCCTGGTCGCCCCCGAAGCCGTCGTACGGCACGCCGAGGCCGCCTCCCGCGAGCGCCGCGCCGTCGACTGCGCGGGCCGCACCACCGCCTCCCCGCACAAGGTCGACAAGGCCGGCGCGGTCTACACCCTGCTCGTCAACGCCCGTACCGCCGCGCTGCCCTGGCTGCTGGTGCGGCTGGTCCTCGGCACCCTGCTGCGCACGGTCGCCTATCTCGTCGGCAAGGTCCCCGGACAGGCCATCGACGAGATCCGCGGCCTGCTCGGCACCCTGCTGCGACCCGAGCGGATCATCGCCGGACGGGGCCGGCGCGGCCCCTCCCGGCTCGACAAGGGCGAGCTGCGCGCGCTGTTCCCGCCGCCCGGCGCCACCGTCCGGGCCACCGTCGAACAGGTCGCGGGCAACTTCTTCGGCGCCGACGACGAGATCTCCGCGGCCGGCCGGCACGGCGGCGCCGTCGAGTCCGGGCCCGGCGGCGACGACGCCGACTTCCTGGAGATCGAGCAGTTCGCCCGCCTCAAGCGCATCGCCCGCAAACCGGGCCCGGTGCTCTTCCTCGCGCTGCTCCTGGTCTCGCTGGCCGCCTGCCGCGCCCTGCTCGGCAGCGGCGCGCTCGCGGGCGGCGCCCTGCTGCCCGCCCCGCCCGCCGAGGGC
>NZ_JBEYFC010000267.1:0-11829 GCF_040634175.1 Streptomyces sp. NPDC007162 | reverse complement strand
GACCCTGCGGCCGATGCCTGCCGAGGAAGGAGACGTCGAACAGGGGTAGTCCGCGGGAGGCGGCTCCCGTCGTACCGGGCGCCGCCGGCGTGAGATCCCCTCACGGACTCGACGCGAACTGGTGCTGGTAGCAAATTGAAACTAGTCTTGTTATGCTACTAGCAGCTTCGAATGTCGCCTCGGTCACGGAGAGGACTGATCATGACCACGAACTGGCTCGAAGAGGTCACCGAGAGGCTGATCCCCACCTCGCTGGGGCTGATCAACGTGCGCGTCGGCGGCCGTCCCGACGGCCCCGCCATGGTGTGCTGGCCAAGCCTGATGATGGACGGCACCATGTGGCATTACCAGTACGAGCACTTCGCCCCGACCCACCGCCTGGTGCTCGTCGACAGTCCCGGACACGGCAAGTCCGACGCACTGCGCAAGATCATTGACCTCAAGGACTGCGCCGACGCACTCGTCGAGATCCTCGACACACTCGACATCGACAAGTGCGTTCTGGTGGGCAACAGTTGGGGCGGCATGCTTGCCGGGGTCTTCCCGGCCTACTACCCGCAGCGGACCACGGCGGCCATCGGCATCAACTGCACCGCCTCCCTCCCCACGATGTTCGAGAGCATATGGGCCACCGGGCTGGCCACGTTCCTCTCGCTGCACGCGAAGATGCCCCCGCTGGCCGCCAGGGCCGCCCGCGCCGCGTTCGCCGGCCCTACCGCCGAAGCCACCAACCCGGATTTCCTGGAGTTCACGAACTTCGTCCTCAACGACGATCCGAAGTCCGTGGCCTGGGCCCTGCGCAGCATCCTGATCGGCCGCAAGGACGAGCACCGCCGCCTGAACACCATCAGCAACGTGCCCGTCCTGATCATCGCCGGCGAAGAGGACAGTCAGTTCCCCGTGCACGTGGTGCGGAAAATGGCCGACGCCATCGAGGGGAGCACCTTCCGTGTGCTCCAGCACACGGCCCACCTCGCCGCCCGCGAGAACCCCGACGGCGTCAACGCCGAGATCGACGCATTCCTCGCCGCCCCGGCCGCCGCAGCCTGACCAGGAGAACATCACCTCAGGAGACATCGCCATGGCAGACACAGCACAAACGACAGCCGTGCCCGGCTGGGTCCTGAAGTTCATGGACGCCATCGACACCCTGGAGTTCGGTGAGGGCTTCGCGCCCCTGACCGAGGACACAGACATGTTCTTCGGCGCCGCGCACATCCACGGCGTCGAGGCCATCAAGGAATTCTTCGTCAAGATCGACGCGCCACTGAACATCACCCACGAGGTCGTGGAGTTCTGGACCGCGGGCGACGGAGTCCGCCTGCTGCGCGGCGAAGCGACCATGGCCAAGAAGTCCCAACCGGACCAGGTGGTGCGCGCCCCGTTCATGCACATCTTCTACCTCGACCCGGAAGAGCCGGTGCGCATCCGGACGCTCCGGGTCACCGCGGGCCCGCTGCAGACCGACGCCGTGATGTGACCCGGCTCAGGGCAAGGCGCCCGTGAGGTCACGGCTTGCCGGTCATCGCGCAGAATTCGTCGATGTCGCGGATGCGGCCCGCGTCGGCGGGGTCGGGACGCCGACGCGTGAGGGGAACGATGCCGGGTTCGAGCAGTGCCAGGCCGTTGACCAGTGGCCTGCTGTCGAGCAGGCCCAGCGGCGCGTCCATCGGATGCCGCTCTCCCTCTGGATCGAATCATTCGACGGGTTGACCCACACCCGTGCTTGCAGGGCAAGGAACTAACCAGAGTACGCATTTCAAAGGGGTTGGATATGAACTCGGTGCACCACCGGACCGCCACTGTCGACGGCCATGAGATCTTCTACCGCGAAGCGGGCCCCGCCGACGCCCCGGTGATCGTCCTGCTGCACGGCTATCCGACCAGCTCGTTCATGTTCCGCGGACTCATCCCGCTGCTGGCCGACGATTACCACGTCATCGCGCCGGACCACCTCGGCTTCGGCCACTCCGACGCCCCCCTCGTAGGGGAGTTCACCTACACCTTCGACGCCCTCACCGAACTCACCTCCGGTCTGCTCGGCCAACTGGGCCTGGACCGCTACGCCCTCTACGTCCAGGACTACGGTGCCCCCATCGGATGGCGCCTCGCGCTCCAGCACCCCGAACGGATCTCCGCCCTCGTCACCCAGAACGGCAACGGCTACGAGGACGGTTTCGTCGAGTCGTTCTGGAGCGACGTGTGGGCCTACGGGGCGAACCCCGGCTCCGACACCGAACCCGCCGTCCGCGCCGCGCTGGGCGTCGAGGCCATCCGCTGGCAGTACCTGCACGGCGTGCCCGATCCGAGCCTGGTCAGCCCGGACACCTGGGAGCACGACTTCGCCCTCGTGTCCCGCGAGGGCAACGACGAGGTCCAGCTGGCGCTGTTCCGCGACTACCAGAACAACCGCCCGCTCTACCCGCTGCTGCACGAATTCCTGCGCACCAGCGAGGTCCCGGTGCTCGCCGTGTGGGGCCGCAACGACGAGATCTTCGGCCCGGCGGGTGCGCGGGCCTTCGCCCGCGACGCCAAGGACGCGGAGGTGCACCTGATCAACGGCGGTCACTTCCTGCTGGAGAGCCACCTGGACGTCGTCACGGGTTACCTGCGCGGCTTCCTCGGGCGGGCGCTGGGATAAACAGGGGCGGGGACTGGAAACGGAGCCTTCACAGGCCTGGGCGCCCTCGCCACGACGTATGGCGAGGGCTGGGTCGAGCGGGTGCGGCAGCTCGGCCATGTCGACGCGGCCCTCGATCTGGCCGGCACGGGCGTGATCCGCGAACTCGTCGATCTGGCCGGGAACCCGCAGAAGGTGATCTCCATCGCCGACCTCGGCGCGCCGGAGCTCGGTGTCCGATTCTCCGGCGTGGCCGGGAGCGTGCCGGAAGCGTAAGTGCGCCATCTCATGACATTGGTTCCTCGCTGTCAGGCTCGGCGGGCATAGGACGCGAGGCGATCGGCGAGCGCGATGACGAGATCGCGGAGTTCATCGGGGCGCTCGATGACGAACGGCCGGTCGAGTGCGGCGAGTACGGGAGGCAGCCAGTCGAGCCGTTCGGCCCGTAGCTCGACGCGCCGCCAGCGCTCGGCCGCCGGGTCCTCGTCGGCCGCGGGCTCGTGCTCCACCAGGCTCGCGACGCTGACGGGAAGGCGGGCGCGGATCTGCTCAACTGTCCCGTGGATCCGCAAGGTCACCTCATGCCGGTACCCGGCCGTGGCGAATCCTGACAACACGCGCTGTGCAGGAGCGGGACCACCGGGCGCTTCGAATGAGCCGGGCAGGGTCCGCGCGCCTGCGATGCGGTCGAGCCGGAAGGTTCGGTCCTCGCCGATCTGGGCGTCCTTGCCCGTGACGTACCAGCGGCCCGCGTGGGCGACGATCCCGTATGCGTGCAGTGTGCGTTCGCTGCGCCGTCCGTCACGGTCGGTGTAGCGGATCGCGACCGGTCGGTGGTGGCGCACCGCATCGGCGATGGTGAGCAGGACGTCGGCGTCCGGGGTGTCGAACTCGCCGGGATGGTCCGTGAAGGCGAGAGCTTCCAGGAGTGTGTCGAGCCGACGGGCGATGTGCTTGGGCAGCACCCGCCGGATCTTCGCCGACGCCGTCTCGCCTGCCGTGCCCTCCGTCGTCGTCAGCCCTGCCCGGCGGCCGGCGATCAGGCCGAGCAGCACGGCCAGCGCCTCGTCGTCGCTGAGCATGAGCGGCGGCAGGCGGTACCCGGGGGCGAGACGGTACCCGCCGTAGCGGCCGCGCACCGACTCCACGGGCACGTCCAGGTCGATCAGCTGGTCCACGTACCGGCGCACGGTGCGTCCTTCGACGCCGAGACGGCCGGCGAGTTCGGCCACTGTCCGGGTGCCGCCCGACTGGAGCAGCTCCAGGAGTGTCAGCACGCGGCCGGTGGGTCGAGACATGTTCGCAGCCTAAGGTAAATACAGGACCGATTCTGTCCCCTATTTCTTCTAACCTGCGACGTGCACGCCCCCAGCACAGCCAAGGAGATTCCCATGGACTTCATCTCGATCCGCATCATCACCGGCGACGTAGCGCGCCTCGTCGCGTTCTACGAGCGCGCCACAGGGGCGCAGGCGACGTGGGCCAACGAAGACTTCGCCGAACTCAGGACCGCGGGCGCCACCCTCGCGATCGGCAGCACCCGCACCGTCCCGCTGTTCGCCCCGGGCTCTGCCCGCCCGGCGGCCAACCACAGCGTGATCACCGAGTTCCTCGTCGACGACGTGGACAGCGTCTACGACAACCTGACCGGCTTCGTCACCGACTTCGTCACCAAGCCCACCACGATGCCCTGGGGTAACCGTTCGCTGCTGTTCCGTGACCCCGACGGCAACCTCGTCAACTTCTTCACCCCCGTCACCCCAGCGGCCATCGAGAAGTTCGCCCGCTGACACCACGCACAGCCGCTCACGCGGGAGCCCTGAGATCCCAGGGCTCCCGGTGAACGCGGCCGCCGAGTCCAGGAACGCCACCAGCAGGGGACATCGGAACGCACCGCTGACCCTCGAAGGACGTCTGCGCTTGTGTCTGCGGATCGACGCCGGACGTCCGATCGCGCACGTGGCTGCGGAAGCCGGGATCTCCCGCCGCTGCTCAAGTACATCTCCCCCGAGCAGCTGGTCGCCTCGGTCCAACTCGTCCGCGCCGGAGACGCGCTTCTGGCCCCGTCGATCACCCGGCGCCGCCGGGCCGCCCCCTCGGCTTGACCGATCGAGGATGCGGGCGATCAGGTGCTGGTAGCAGCGGCGTATCCGCGCGGACCAGCCGGGTTCCCAGCCCGTGATCGCGTCTACGACCGTGTCCGGGGCCCAGAGGCTTACGGCGCAGAGTCCTTCACGTTCTTGGCAAGGGCGTACGCCTCGGTCGGAGAGGTGCTGGACGGCGGGTGATCCTCGCTGGTGGGCATACCGTTGGCGTCCAGCCCGATGACGTCGTTGTAGGGGCTGACCGTCGCACACTTCCTGGTGTCGCCGGTCTGCTGGTGGGAGCCGTTCAGAGCCACCTGGGTGTCGACGTGCGTCGGAGTCGGCCCCCCGCCTGGGAAGGTGTCGCCGGTCGTCCAATCGGTGCCGATGAGCAGCACGATCTGGGAACCGGTGCCCTGCTCGACCGCCCTGGACGGGAGGCCGAGCGCCTTGGCAACCGCCTGGGCCAGCGCCTTCCGCCCGGCCGGGTAGGTCAACGAGGTGGCGGTCGAGAAGGTCCCGTTTCCCGAGTCGGTCTCCTTGCTGAAGCCCTGATCGATCAACGCCTGGGCGATCGACACCCCCCGGTGGTACACCCCGGTGCCGTTCTCGACGTGGACGGCGACCGAGGCGGCGGAGATCGGGCCGGCGGTCGCCGAGGAGGAGCCCTTCTTCCTGGTGGACGCGGTGAGCGACTCGTCGTCCGCGATGGTCTTGAACAACTTCTTGGCGCCCGGGCCGATCAGCGTCTCGGACCCGCCACCCGGCAGGTCGACGTCCTGGGTCTGCATGGTGGCCCAGGTGATCCGGCCGGCGGGCACCTTGTTGAGGTCGAGGGCCAGGTCGATGAGCCTGTTGGCGGAGTCCAGGCTGTTGTCGACGGTCAGCGCCTTGGTAGCGGCGTTGGCTATGCCCCACATCTTCGAAGGGCTGCTCAGCGTGCCCTTGCTCTCCAACTGGTTGAGGAGGGCGTTGAGGAAGATGTGCTGGGCGTCGGTCCGGCCGCGGCTGTCGCTGGAGTCACCGAAGCCGTGCCGGGTCCGCACAAACTCGAGCGCGGCATCACCCTTCAGCGTGTGCGACCCCTCCTTCAGCTTCAGGTGGCTGTAGGGGTCGTAGACGTTCTTGCTGACGCAGACGCGCGCCCCGCCGACCGCGTTGGACATCGCCACCACGCCGGCGAAATCGATCATCATGAAGTGGTCGATGGGTATCCCGGTGAGCTGGTGCACCGCGACGACGCTGCAGCCGGGGCCGCCGTTCAGCGCCGAGTTGATCTGCGCACGGGTCTGCGCCGGCATGCTCGGATGTCCCGGGTCGTGGCAGCCGCTCCAGTCGGTCCGCAGGTCGCGGGGGATGCTCATCACCGTGGCATTGGACCGGTCGGCGGATATGTGGACGATCATCTCCACGTCCGCTCGGGCACCGCCGGCCGTACCGCAAGCGCCCCCGAGCCTGCAGTCCGCCGCGCTGTTACGGGCGTCGGATCCGATGACCAGGATATTGATCGGGCTGCGTCCGAACGCGTCGGTCTTCTCGTGCCCGGCGCCGTCCTTGCCGTTCGCGGACAGATCGTCGGACTTGATGTTGCTGTTCAGCTTCCAGTACGCGTACGCGGCAGTGCCGACGCCGAGCACCAGCACGAACCCGAGCAACAGCCCGACGATCTTGAGCGCGCGCCTTCTGTCGGGCTTCTTGCCGGCTCTGCGCAAGGCAGCCCTGCCAGCGCCGGCCAACTCCGCCGGATCCGCCTTCTCGGCCCTGATCCGGCCGATGGCGTGCCTTCGCGATCTGAGGGACTGCGTCATGAGAACTTCCTCGTACCTTCAGGAGGCGACGAACGGAACCATCCGTAAGTGGGTCTCGCAGAAAGCAAGTTGGGTTGAGTATGGCTTGTTTCGAGGGGGCACCTGACCAGGGAGCCGTGCTGGCTCCGCGCCGCCCGCGCGATGCCGTTCCGCGCCTGTAGGCAGATCAGTACTGCCGGCGCGAGCCTCGGCGCGGTCAGACAGTCGCCGAACGCCGAGGTGATCTGCCCGCCGTGATCGTGTCGCCCGCCGCACGGCCGCGGCGGGCGTTACTGCCACTGCGAACTGGTTGCGATGGCTCGTAGTTGGGCCAGTGTCAGGACCGGCGTAGAACGAGTCGAGGGGGCGTTCTGGCTTGGTGCCCCCCACTGCATGATGGTGACGTAGAGCCCGTCAGGGTGCAGAACGTTCACCGTCTCGTGCCCGGGGTCCGTTCCGGGTGGTGCCTGCCGGGACTGGATCAGGGTGCCGTCGGCCAAGGTCGTCGCGCTGGTGAAGACGTGGCTGCGGATCGCGGTGGTGGAGGTCTGCCGGGAGACGTGTACCTCGAACAGCGACTTGCCGTGGCCGTCGTCCACCCACAGCTGTCCGGACCGCCCGCTGCCGGGCGGGATCGAATGCGTCAGGCCGGTCGGCAGCAGCGCGGTCAGGATGGCAAGGGCGCGGTCGGCGGGCAGTGCGCCGGTGAAGGTCGGCTTCGGGGTGGCGGATGCCGTGGCCGCGCCGGTTGTGGCCGAGGCCGCCGGACCGGCGATCGTGTGGTGTGTTGTTCGTCCGTCGGACAGTAGTCCGGGAACGGCCGCCGCGCCGAGCCCGACGAGCGCGAGTACGGCTGCTCCGCTCAGGCCGACGACCGTGGCGCGGCGCCGCCGCCTGCGCCGGCCGTTGCGGACACCGGCCTGTACAAGTGACGGGGTGTTGGGCGGCTCGAAGGTCAGGAGGGTGGTGCGGAGGGCTTCGGTGAAGTCTTCTTCGATGGGCATGGCGGGCCACCGCGTTTCGGGAGTCGGTGATGAGGGCGAAGTAGGTGCCGCGGCACCGGGGTCAGGGGCTGACGAGCTCGGACAGGTCGTGGCCCAGAAGGTCCCGGATCCGAGTGAGCGCGCGCATGCTCTGGTTGCGTACCGCGCCAGGCCGGACCTGAAGGATCGCGGCGGTCTGTTCGACGCTGCGGTCCTCCCAGTACCGCAGGAGCAGCACGGCTCGGTCCCGAGCGGAGAGCCGGCCGAGAGCTTCGAGCAACGTGACCCGCAGCGTGGCGTCGTGCTCGGTGATGGCACCGGAGTCCGGAAGGGTGCCGATGGGCTGCTCAGAGCTGCTGCGCCGACGGCGGTAGGAGAGGTAGGTCCGTACAAGGACGGTGTGGGCGTAGGCCGCTGGGTCGTCTATCTGCGCGTCCTTGCGCCAGTTGGCATACATGCGGCCCAGCGTGTCCTGCACCAGGTCCTCCGCGAGGTGTACGTCACCGCTGGCGAGGACGCACGCAGAACGGAACAGAGGTGCGGATCGCGCAGCGGCGAACGCCATGAATTCCTCTTCGTACCGGCGCTTCATCCCAGATCCTGTTCGTCGTCCACACTCTGAAGACGCTGTGGCAGCAGGGTTACGTCCCACCTGGAGAAGCAGATATCTGGATGCCACAGGCGACCTTCCATTCGGCGACGTTGGCGTCGGCCCTGAGCAGCCAGGGTCTGCTGAAGTGAAGGCCGCGGATCATGGACACGGTCACCGCCGTGCTGAGCGCGGATACCTGTTGCTGGAGTGGATCCGGCAGGCCGAGCAGGACGCACCGAAGCCGATGAAGGGCTTCGCCGGCTTCCTCCGCCAGGACCTCGACGCGGTGACCGCCGGCCTATCCCTGCCCTGGAGCTCTGGAGTCGTCGAAGTAAGCGTGAACCGGGTGAAGACACTCAAGCGGACTACGTACGGTCGAGCCTCCGGACCCGGATCCTCACCCGGCCATGACCTTCACGGAACTGCGGGCAGAGCCGTTTTCGCAGAGCCTCATCAACTCCATGGCCCTCGGCGCGGGCGCCCTGGTAGCCGTCTCGGGCGGTACTGCCCAGGCGTCGGCCTGTTCGCACGCTTACAAGGAAGGGCACTTGGTTCCACGGCGCCCGCCCTCCCGGCCTATCTCCTTTTCATGGGGCAGGAGTTGGCCGGACAGCACATCACGCCTCGGAGTGTTCGACGGCGCCCGCTGGCGGGATCTCGGCGCGACCTGCAACCCCCGAGGTCGGTACACCAGGAAGCGCGGCGGGTGCTTCGTGCGCACGCAGTACGGACCCGAGGCGCGGGACGCCGGGCGGGTGTGCGCCAGGGTGGTCGAAGCGGTGAGCGCCGCTTTCGCCGGCGGATTCTCCAGATGCGCGAGCCAGGTGCTTCCGCTCCGCTCGGCGTCGCCAAGAGAGTAGTTCGCCGGGGCTGGCAATTCCCCCTAGATCATGATGAAGCCACAAAAAGCAACTGTGAGGTAATCGACGAAGGGTTACTACTCGTTACCCATCGTGCCGTTCCCATCAGGTTCCCATCTATGACAAAAGCACCCCTCTGCGATCCTCGCCGACGGGTGCTATGTCCAATTATCTAGCATTTAGTTGTGCCCCCGGCAGGATTCGAACCTGCGACACCCGCTTTAGGAGATTTCCCGGGGCGAGGCCGTGACCTGCGAAAACGTCGATCATCCAGTGTCTGGCCTGGGAAAACACCCCTCCGTAGTTCTCGCGTGTTCACGGGGTTTCCCGTCCCCATGTGTGCTGAATCCGTTCCGCGGGGACACCCCATGAGCCGACTCAGTGACGAGTTATGCGCGGTCCTCGCGCCTCTCGATCGCCTGCGCGGCCCGGCACTGCTCGTGTTCCTCGGCGACGCGGCCTGCCTTGAGGTAGGCGCGGCCGAGTTGGCATCTCGGCGGTCCAGCAGGCATGGTCTGTCTCGCCGAGCTTCACCGCATGGCCGACGACGGTGGCGAGAACTTCTGCCCTCGCATGCTGTGTGCGCAGATCCACGAACAGGCAGCCGTCCGGGTAGTGGCGGCGGATCTCATGAGCGGCGCATACGACGAGCGCGGTCTTCCCGAGCCTTGCTGTGCCGTCCACCGCCACAACGGACACGGACCCGCCGTAGCGGAACGCCGTGGGCTGCTGCATGGCGGAGCACTAGGGAGACCGCCTGGCCGGCCAGACGATCGGTAGGGGCGCCGCGGAAGACGTGTGGACAGCCAAGTACCCCATCCAGTAAATGGTTGATCAAGGACCGCTGAGGTCGTCCGAGGCGGTGTTACGCTCCGCGTGCTCTGCGGTTCTGTGCCGCAGCAACGGGGGACGGACGGCCGGGTGTGCCGGAAAGACGCGCAACCGCTGTGTGCACGACCGGATCCATGCGCGTTGACCCCGCCGCGAGCATTGGCACTCGACACTGACCGGCCCGGCCCAGCCTGAAATGAAGACACCTGTGAATCGAACCGTGCACCAACGCGGCTGGCTCGCGCTTCTGCTGGCCGGCGCGGTGATGGCAGCCCTACCGGCGGCTGCAGCCGCCGACGAGACGCCGATCGACCCGGCACTGCCGACGCCCACGGTGCCGGTCGGTGCGAACTGCGGCAGCGACAGCAGCCCGGCCTGGGCCACCGTGTCCAGTCCGCCGCCCGCGGGCATGACCGTCTCCATCGGCGTACCGCGGCCGACGGTGAACGGAGCGACGTACCAGGGGGTCGTCCACGCGTGGGACGTGGACGGTTCGCAGGCGGCGGACGGGTCCGCCGCCGGGCTGCCGGTGCTCTCCCAATCCGTGTACGTCCCGCTGCCTTTGGCGGACGGGCACACCTACGGCTGGCACGCGTCGACGTACGACGGGACGGCGTACTCGAATCCGACCGCACCCTGCTACTTCAGGCTGGACGGAAGCCCGCCCCCCACCCCGGTCGTCACCAACCCGGACTTCCCCCCGGCGGGCAGCCCGGGAACGCCCACGAAGGCCGCCGGGCAGCCCACCACGTTCAGCTTCAGCTCCACCGGCGATCCCCTGCCCGCCGGGTGCACCGAGGCGGGGACTCCGGACTGCCAGGCCAGCGGCTTGGACCACTTCGAGTACGCCTTCGACCAGCAGCCCGGCATCGGCGCGGCCCGGGTTCCCGTCGACGCGGAGGGCAAGGGCAGTGTGACGGTCGCCCTGTCCTGGGGTGTCCACACCCTCTACGTCGTCGGGGCCGACGCGGCCGGGAACCGGTCGCAGGCGCCGGCCGCGTACACGTTCACGGTTCCGTGGCAGCTCCCGCCCCCGGTTCTGCCCACCCTCGACCTCACCGCCCCGGCGACAGTCGGCCGGGCGGCCCAACTGGCCGTCTCCGGGCAGCTGTCGGCGGCTCCGTACCCATCCGGTGAGGTCGTTCACGTGGTCAAGAGTGACCTGGCCCATCCCGCTGGTGTGGCGCTGCCCGATGTGTCGTTGTCCTCCGACGGCACCTTCAGCATCACCGACGTCCCGCAGGTCGGGGGAGCCAACACCTACACCGTGACCTACCCGGGTGACTCCACCCACCAGACCGTCAACGCGTCCGCCACCGTCCAGGTCTCCCGCAGAGCTACCGCGGTGTCCGTCACCACCAACGCTCTGTCGTACGCCTACGGCGCGACCGCAAAGGTCACCGCCCACCTCGGCACGACCTACAACGGCCGCACTCTCGCGGTCTACGCCCAGCCTTACGGGGGCAAGAAGGCGCTGGTCACGACCGGCACGGTGGACAGCCACGGCAACCTGGCCGCGACCTACAAGCTCACCCGCAGGACCACCTTCACCGCAGCTTTCGCCGGTGACTACCGCTACGCCCCTGCCACGGCTTTCAGTACCGCGTCGGTCTACGCCAAGGTGTCCGAGTCGCTGAGCGGCTACTACGGGAGCACCCACTACGGCGGCCTCCTCTACCGGGTCTACCACCACACCGCCAAGGCCAAGCTGAGCGCCACGGTCACGCCTGCCAAGGCTGGCCAGTGCGTGCGATTCCAGACCCAGCGGTACTACGGCGGTGCCTGGCACACGCAGAGCACCTCCTCCTGCCACACGCTCAGCACGACGAGCGCCGGCTATGCGACGCTGAGCCTGGCCAAGGCGGTCAACAGCAAGTTCCGTATGCGGGCCGAGTACGTCCACAGCAGCAAGGACACCGGCAACCTCAGCACGTGGGGCGCATGGCAGTACTTCACCGTCAGGCAGTGACACACAAGGTGCCGGGTTGAGGTTCCCCCGAGATGCGGGGATGGGTGACACGAATCGAAACCCTCACCGAACACGTCCGCCTGAAACAGCAGCGAGGTTAATG
>NZ_JBEYFC010000266.1:0-11861 GCF_040634175.1 Streptomyces sp. NPDC007162 | reverse complement strand
AAGAGGATCCGGGCCTTCGATTGCAGTAGCGGGGACAGGATTTGAACCTGCGACCTCTGGGTTATGAGCCCAGCGAGCTACCGAGCTGCTCCACCCCGCGCCGTTGCCTCTGAACAGTACCACGGCGCGGGGTGGATCCGATCATCCGCCGGGGCTGCTGCCGGCACTTGGACTGCTGCTCGGACCGGCGGCGGGGCTCGGACTGCTGCCCGCGGTCGCACCCCCGCCCTTGCCGTTCGCCTTCGACTGCGCGTCCTCGGCCCGTTTGAGCGCGTCCCGCAGGTCGTTCTGGGCCTTGCCGTACGCGGTCCAGTCGCCCTTCTGCAGGGCCTCCTGGCCCGCCTCGAAGGCCTTCTGGGCGTCGTCGAGCGCTGCCTGGACCGTCGGGTTCCCGGACGTCGGCGGCGTGGTGGTCCCGGTGTCCGAGGAACCCGTGTCCGAACCGTCCGAGCCGAACACCTTGTTGAGCGCTTCGTCGAGGGTGTCCTCGAAGGCGGTCTTGCCCTCGTAGGTGACCAACACCTTGCGCAGCAACGGGTACTTGACGCCGGCACCGCGGACGTAGACCGGCTCCGCGTACAGCAGGCCCCCGTCCAGTGGCACGGTCAGCAGATTGCCGTACTCGACCTCGGAGTCGCCGCCCTTGAGGAGTTTGATCGCGGCGGCGATGTCCTGTTCGGAGTTGAACTTGCTCTGGACCTGTTTGGGTCCGTCGACGGCCGTACCGGTCGGCAGTTTCAGGATTCTGATCCTGCCGTAGTCCTGCGAATCGGCCTCGGAGTCGACCGACATGAAGGCGCTGAGGTTGTTCCGCCCGTTGGGCGTGAACGTCGTCGACAGGGAGAACGCCTGCCGGCTCTGGTCCGGCATCTTCATGCTCAGGTAGTACGGCGGCACCGCGTTGCCCGACTTGTTGGTCGGGTCGTCGGGCACCTGCCACACCTCGCTGCCGGTCAGGAAGGTCTGGGCGTCCGTCACGTGGTAGCGGGTGAGCAGTTCGCGCTGGACCTTGAAGAGGTCCTGCGGGTACCGGAGATGGTCCAGCAGGTCCTGGGAGATGGCGGCCTTCGGCTGCACCGTGCCGGGGAACGCCTTCATCCAGGTCTTCAGCACCGGGTCCTTGGTGTCCCACTGGTAGAGCTTGACCGCGCCGGTGTACGCGTCGACGGTCGCCTTCACCGAGTTGCGGATGTAGTTGACCTGGTTCTGCTGGGCGACCACCGCGCGCGAGTTGTTGGCCGCGGTCAGCGAGTCGGCGGTGGTGTCACCGAGCGTCGTACGGGAGGCGTAGGGATAGCCGTTCGACGTGGTGTAGGCGTCGACGATCCACTGGATGCGGTGGTCCACGACCGCGGGGTAGGCGTCGCCGTCGATGGTCAGCCAGGGTGCGACCGCCTCGACGCGCTCCTTGGGCGTGCGGTTGTACAGGATCCGCGAACCGTCGCCGATCGCACCGGAGTAGAGGATCTGCGGCTCGTTGAACGCCACCGCGTACGCGGCCCGGTTGATCGCGCTGGAGAGGCTGACCCCGCTCTTGCCCGCGTAGCTGGTGGTCTTCTCACCGCTGTCGTCGGAGTAGTCGATCTCCTTCTGGGGACCGCCGACGATCGAGTACGTGGTTGTCTTCTCGCCGTAGTAGATCTGCTGCTGGTACGTGCCGAGGTCGCCGGTGGACGGCAGGTCGGACTCGGTGAAGACCGGCTGCCCCTGGCCGTCGGCCTCGGTGCCCTTGGCGGCGACCACTCCGTAGCCGTGGGTGTAGCGGAAGTGGTCGTTGATCCAGTTGTTCTTGGGAATGCCGGCGAGGTTCAGCTCGCGCAGACCGATGACGGTGTCCTGGACCTTGCCGTCCTTGGTGTAGCGGTCCACATCCAGATTGGTCGGGAACGCGTAGTAGTTCCACATCTGCTGGGCCTGCTGGAACGTCGGCGAGACGATGTTCGGGTCCATGATCCGGATGCTCGCCGTCGAGTCGACGTCGTCCCGGAGCTTGGTCTTGTCCGTGGTGGTGCTCTTGCCCGTGTACTCGGTGACCTTCGTGTCGTCGATGCCGTACGCCTCGCGGGTCGCCTTGAGGTTCTTCTGGACGTACGGGGCTTCCTTGGCCTGCTCGTTGGGCTGGACCTGGAACTTCTGGACGATCGCCGGGTAGAGCCCGCCGATGAGGATCGCGGACAGGACCATCAGGCCGAAGCCGATCACGGGCAGCTGCCAGGTGCGCCGCCACAGCGTGGCGAAGAACAGCAGCGCGCAGATCACGGCGATGCAGAACAGGATGGTCTTGGCCGGCAGATAGGCGTTCGCGTCGACGTACCTGAGGCCCGTCCAGTTGCCGGTGGCCTTGAAGTCGCTGGACTTGACGGCCAGTCCGTAGCGGTCGAGCCAGTACGCGACCGCCTTGAGCGCGACGAAGACCCCGAGCAGTACCGAGAGGTGACCGGTCGCGGCACCCGTGGCGCGGGCGCCGGGGCTGGTGACGCGCAGCCCGCCGTACAGGTAGTGGGTGAGCGCGGCGGCGATCAGGGAGAGGATCGCGGTGGCGAAGCCGAAGCCCAGCAGGAACCGGTACCAGGGCAGGTCGAAGGCGTAGAAGGAGACGTCGAGGTGGAACTGCGGGTCCTTCTGGTGGAAGGGCACGCCGTTGACCCACATCAGCCAGGTGCGCCACTGCCCGGCCGCGGACGCGCCGGCGATCAGCCCGACCAGCGCGGTGACCGCAAGCAGCAGCCACCTCTTGTACGGGGCGATGCCCATCCGGTAGCGGTCGAGGCTCTGCTGTTCCGTCGACATGGCGCTCAGCGGCGGTCGCAGCCGGTGCGCGATCCAGACGTTGAAACCCACCGCGGCGGCCATCAGGAGACCGAAGACGAAGAACAGCCCGATCTTGGTCCACAGGGTGGTGGTGAACACCGAGGAGTAGTGCACCGACCGGTACCAGAGCCAGTTCGTCCAGAAGCCCGCGAACATGCTGAACGCCATGCCGAGCACGGCGAGGACGCCCAGGGTCAGGAGCAGGGTCCGGACGCGCCGGGACGGACGTCCCGCCGCTCTGATCCGTGGCCCCGTCGGGCCTCCGCCGCGGTCCGGCATCTGGAAAGCCAAGGTGCGCACCTCGAAGTCGCTGTTGGGTCTGTTTCTTGCCGTCGGGCCCGGGTGTTCGTGGGCCTTCCGTGGTCCCCCGTGATCGCGAGGCCACACCTATGCAACTTACTCACGGTTTACTCGGTTCCCGATTCCGGCCATGAACGAGGCAGGATTGTGACCATGTCCAACACTCCCATGGCAGGGAACCCGCTCACCCGGGCCGTACTCGAGATCGACGAGTACGCCTCCGGGCTCGGCTGGGACCAGCCCGCCCGCCTCTTCGCCCTCGTCGACACCGTCCGGCTGCGCTCGCAGGAACCGGCACTCGCCGCCCAGCTCGGTCTGGAGGACGAGTCGGCGACCACCGGTCTCACCCCGATCGAGCAGGACGAAGTGCCAACGGACAAAGCGCTGGACGAGTTCCTGGGCACCATCGCCTGGCCCGACGCGGTGGTCGGCTGCGCGCTCACCGTGGAGCGCCTGATGCTGCCGCCGTCCGCCGAGTCCCAGGTACCGGAGGGGATGAGCGGGGCCAAGCTGACCAAGTGGGTGGCGAACCACCCCGACCGTCAGGAGGTCCGGATGACCGTCGCCGTCCTGCGCGACGGCACCCGCGAATCGGCCGTGCGGCTGCGCGAGAAGGACTCGCCGACGGAGGTCCTCACCGGCCCCGATCTGGTCCCGGGCCTCGCGGAGGCTCTCAGGGCGACGTTCGAGGACTGAGGTCCTCGCCCACGGCTGCCCGGGGCGCCCCTGTCGGGAGGGCGCCCCGGGCAGCCGGGTCCGTCAGCCCTTGGTCGTGCACTTCGGCAGGGCGCCGGTGTCTCCGTCGCGGATGTCCTTGAGGGCGCCGAGGGCGTCGTCCATGGTCTTGACCTTGACCAGGGTGAGTCCGCTCGGGTTGTCCTTGGCGGCCTCGGCGCAGTTGTCGGCCGGCGTCAGGAAGTACTGCGCGCCCTTGCTGCGCGCCCCGATGGTCTTCATGGAGATGCCGCCGATCGGGCCGACCGTGCCGTCGTCGTCGATCGTGCCGGTGCCGGCGACGAACTTGCCGCCGGTGAGGCTGCCCGGGGTCAGTTTGTCGTAGATGCCGAGCGAGAACATGAGACCGGCGCTGGGGCCGCCGACGTCGGCGAGCTTGATGTCGATGGAGAACGGGAACGTGTGATCGGTCCCGGCCGAGATCCCGACGATGGCGCGCTTCTCGCCGGTGTCGTCGGAGGTGGTCGTGGTGACGGTGACCTTCTCGGTCGTGGTGGCCGTCTTGTTCGCCTTCTCGGCGGCGGCCTGCTCCTTGGCCGGTACGACGGTGAAGACGACGTCCTGACCGGGCTTGTGCTTGGTGACCAGCTTGGCGACGTCGGACGGCTGCTTGACCGCGGTGCCGTCGACGGCCTTGATCACGTCACCGGCGTGCAGCTTGCCCTCGGCGGGCGAGCCCTTGAGGACCGTGGAGACGATCACCCACGACCGCACCGGGACGCCGAGTTCCTTCAGGGCCGCGACCTTGGCGCTCTCCTGGGACTGGCTGAACTCCTCGGCGTTCTCCTGGGTGGACTGCTGTTCCGTCTTGCCGTCCGGGTAGAGCGTGTCGTGGGGCACGACCTTGCTGTCGTGCGAGAGCCAGCCGTAGACCGCCTCGACCAGGTTCATCTTGTAGTCGGCGCTGGTGACCCGGACCGTGGTCATGTTCAGGTGCCCGGAGGTGGGATAGGTCTTGTGCCCGGAGACCTGCAGCACCGGCTCGCCGTCGTGGTCCCCGAGCGTGTTCACGGTCGGGCCGGGGGACATCTCCGAGTACGGCACGTTGATGAGCACTCCCGCGCACAGGAGCGCGATCAGCATCAGGGTGGAGGCGAGCATCGTCGCGGTGCGGCGTGGCATGGAAAGACAGTACGGGACGCGTCTGTCAGCGCACCGTCAGGGCCGTCCGTCGCACACGTCCCGGCCGGGTCTCAGCCACCGGAGTGGGACCGCTCCATGGCCTCGCGGAACCGGGCGTAGCCGTCGAGCTCGGGACCGTCGCTCCGCGCCTTTCTCGTCCGGTTGGCCCAACTGCCCCACAGAGCGGCGCCGACCGCCGCCACCAGCGGAATCAGCAACCAGACGAGCGCCGCCATGCCGACCTCCTACCCCACGACCGTCCGCGACTGACTGATCAACAGATTAATCACCCGCACTGACAACGCTCACGCGAGGGGTACGGTTACGCAACCTGAGTCATGGCGTGGGTCCTTCAGCAGGCCCCGACCCATTCCTCCGTCCCGTCGGAGAACTTCTGGTGCTTCCAGATGGGCACCTCGTGCTTGAGGTCGTCGATCAGCTTCCGGCAGGCTTCGAATGCCTCCCCCCGATGCGGACACGACACACCGACGACCACGGCGAGATCACCCACCCGCAGGTCCCCCACCCGGTGCACGGCGGCCAGCGCCCGCACCGGATACTCGGCGACGACCTTCTCGGCGATCCGCCGCATCTCGCTCTCGGCACTGGGGTGGCACGAATACCCGAGCGCGTCGACGTCGGCGCCCCCGTCGTGGTTCCGCACGGTCCCCACGAACAACGCGACACCGCCGGCCGCATCGTCCCCCAGGGCCGCGAAGACCTCGTCCACGGAGAGCGCGCTCTCACGGATCGCGATCAGCCGGACGGGATCGTCGCCACCCAGCTCACCGGGGTGATCATTCACAGCAGCCATGCCTCCATGGTGCCGCACGCCCGCGACCACACGGAACACGACCAACACCCGTCACGCGCGCGCGTGCGTTTGGAGGCTCCTACAGCACTGCCCTCCCGATGCGCGGACGGGCGATGCGGGGACGGGAGGCGTCAGATGCGCCGCCGGGCCTTCCGGGCGCGCCGCACCACGGCCGCCGCACCCAGCAACGCGACCGTCGCGCCCGCGGCACCCGCGGCCGTCGCGTCCTTGCGCCCGAGCCGCCGCCCGACGACGGTGTGCCGTCCGGCCACCTCCTCCAGCAGTTCGGCGAGCACCTCCTCGTTCGTCCAGCCAGGGCGCCACCCGGCATCGTGCAGCCGGCTCCCGCTGACCACCCACGGGTACATCGTGTAGGCGAGGTCGCCGGCCGGCGACGGCGTCAGCCCGATCCGGTGCAGCCGGGCCGCGGCGCCGAGCGCGACCGCCGACGGCAGTTCCATCCGCCGGATCCCGCTCAGCTCCTCGACCTCCTCCTGCTCCAGCCACCCGTCGCAGCCGACGGCGAGTTCCCCGTCGACCTTCTCCAGCACGGCGTACTCCAGCGCACTGCACAGATCATCGACGTGGCAGAACTGCCAGGCGGGCCGTGAACCGGCCACGACAAGGAGGCGCGGTGACTCGAAATACCTGGTCAGAGCGGTGTCTGTGCCGCCGACGAGCACCGCGGGGCGTACCACGGTGACATTGAGGCCGGGATGCGCACGGGGTGCCCGGCGCGCGAGCCGCTCGATCTCCAGCAGGTCGCCCACGCCCGTGGCCTCGGCGGTCGCCCGCAGCTCCGCGTCCTCGGCCAACGGCAGCTCGTTCTCCGGAAGTGCTCCGTAGACCATCGCGGAGGTGCACAGCACCACGCGATGCACCCCGGCCGCGGCCGCCGCGGTCAGCACGGTCTGCGTGCCGCGCACGTTGTAGGCC
This sequence comes from Streptomyces sp. NPDC007162, assembly GCF_040634175.1. Lineage (NCBI taxonomy): Bacteria > Bacillati > Actinomycetota > Actinomycetes > Kitasatosporales > Streptomycetaceae > Streptomyces > Streptomyces sp. NPDC007162. The sequence continues at coordinate 5,143 of NZ_JBEYFC010000266.1, read as the reverse complement.
GTACGCGCCGCCGGATCCGTCTCCAGATCCAGGTCGAGCGCGAGGTGCACCACCACGTCGGCCCCGCGCAGCTTGTCCGCGATGGCCGGATCCCGCACGTCGAGGATGTGCCACTGGGCGTCGGCGCACTCCCCGCGCCGCTCGTCGATGGCGATGACCTGCTTGATCTCCTCGGACGCGGCCAGCAGCTCGGTGAGCAGCGCGCCGACCCCGGTCGCGGCGCCGGTGACGGCGACGACGGGCCCGCGCATGACGGGAGGGGTTGACGGGTTTCGCGCTGCGCGAACCTGCGGATCTGGGGAACTCACCGGGCGTCTCCAGCGGTTGTCTTCAGTACGGGCGCGAGTGACGCGTACGTACCAGGTGGCATCCATCCTGCCGCAGGCCGACTGTCGGCGAAGCACCGAGGCCCGATCGGGTCGGGGTGTCTACGCTGGGTGGTGTTGTCGGGCAGCCGCGCCGCCGGAGAGAACCGGTGGCCTTACCAGCCGAGGATTCCCGTGAGTGACACCCCATTCGGTTTCGGCCTTCCGCCGGAGGAGCCGGAAGACGGCGACGAGGGCAAGAAGAAGGACCAGCAGAGCGGTGGTGGGCAGGGACCGGCCAACCCGTTCGGTTTCGGTACGCCCGGCGGCTTCGGCGGCCCCGGCGCCGACAATCCGTTCGCCGCCATGTTCGGTTCACTGAACCCCACCGACCTGGGCGCGGCCTTCCAGCAGCTGGGCCAGATGCTCTCGTACGAGGGCGGGCCGGTGAACTGGGACATGGCCAAGCAGATCGCCCGCCAGACGGTCTCCCAGGGCACGTCGGACGGCGTCAAGGACGCGAGCGTCGGTCCCGCCGAGCGCACCGCCGTGGCGGAGGCCGTGCGGCTGGCCGACCTGTGGCTGGACGACGCGACGTCGCTGCCGTCCGGCTCCGGCTCGGCCGTGGCGTGGTCCCGCGCGGAGTGGGTCGAGGCGACGCTGCCCGCCTGGCAGGAGCTGGTCGACCCGGTCGCCGAGCGGGTCGGCGCCGCCATGGGCGACGTCCTGCCGGAGGAGATGCAGGCCATGGCGGGCCCGCTGATCGGCATGATGCGTTCGATGGGCGGCGCGATGTTCGGCACCCAGATCGGGCAGGCCGTGGGGGTGCTCGCGGGTGAGGTCGTCGGTTCGACCGACATCGGCCTGCCGCTGAACCCGCCCGGCAAGGCCGCGCTGCTGCCGGTGAACATCGAGGCGTTCGGCAAGGACCTCGGTGTGCCGAAGGAGGAGGTGCGGCTGTATCTCGCGCTGCGCGAGGCGGCCCACCAGCGCCTGTTCGCGCATGTGCCGTGGCTGCGTTCACACCTGTTCGGCGCAGTCGACGGTTACGCGCGCGGGATCAAGGTCGACACGGCCAAGCTGGAGGACGTGGTCGGCCAGTTCGACCCGCAGAACCCGGAGCAGCTCCAGGACGCCCTTCAGCAGGGCATGTTCCAGCCGGAGGACACCCCCGAGCAGAAGGCGGCCCTGGCCCGTCTGGAGACGGCTCTGGCGCTCGTCGAGGGCTGGGTCGACGCGGTGGTCCACGCGGCCGCGAAGCCGCGCCTGTCGTCCGCGGACGCGCTGCGCGAGACGCTGCGCAGGCGCCGGGCCACGGGCGGTCCCGCGGAGCAGACGTTCGCCACGCTGATCGGCCTGGAGCTGCGCCCGCGCCGGCTGCGCGACGCCTCCCGGCTGTGGGCCTCGCTCACGGACGCCCGCGGTGTCGACGGGCGGGACGCGCTGTGGGCACACCCGGACATGCTGCCGACGGCGTCCGACCTGGACGACCCGGACGGCTTCGTGCACCGCGAGCAGCTGGACTTCTCCGAGCTGGACAAGATGCTCGGCGAGGCCGCCCAGAAGCCCGACCTGCGCAAGAAGGGCGACCAGGACGACCAGGCAGAGGGCGACGACACCGAGTGAGCCTGTACGACGACGCGGTCCTCGTCCTCAAGGGGTACGAGGGCCAGGAAGAGCTGCGCCAGGCCTACCTCGACCATCTCGCCGCCCATCCGGACGGCTTGTGGAAGGCCTGTCACGCGGGCCATGTGACGGCGAGCGCGCTGGTGATCGACCCCGAGCACGACCGGGTGCTGCTGACCCTGCACAGGAAGCTGCGGATGTGGCTGCAGATGGGCGGCCACTGCGAGCCGGGCGACGCCACGCTCGCGGCGGCGGCCCTGCGGGAGGCCGCCGAGGAGTCCGGGATCCCCGGCCTCATGCTGCTGCCGGGCGGCCCGGTGCGGCTGGACCGGCATCCGATCCCCGCGCCGTGCCACTGGCACTTCGACGTCCAGTACGCGGCCCTGGCCCCGCGGGGAGCGGCTCACACGATCAGTGACGAGTCCCTCGACCTGCGCTGGTTCGCCTACGAGGAGGTCCCGGAGGTCGCCGACGACTCGGTTGTACAGCTGCTGGCAGAAACCCTCGCGCGGCTCTGACGCGCGAGGGGCGCTCGCCGCAGCGGGCGCCCCCGCCTTCGGGGGTCTCAGCTCCAGACGTTGCCCTGGTTCATCCCGCGCGCTCCCTGCTGGCCCATGCCGAACTGGGCGGCGAGGCCCTGGCCGATCTGGGCGTTCTGCGGGGGCAGCAGCTCACTCGGCTGGACCAACGCGAAGCCACTTCCCATGAAACTCAGCTCCCAGCCCTCACCGGTGCTGCCGCGGCGCCGCCAGACTCCCGAGGAATGCGTCTGGGCCTGCATCTGGACCCGTAGCCCGGTGGACCAGGCCACGATGGCGTCGGCGTCGCAGTTGACGTACTTGTCGGGCGTGACCTGCATCAGCAGCGGGGCACCGGAGGTCATCAGGGCGACCTTGCCGCGCCCGGTGATGTTCAGCTGGTACTTCCCGGACCCGGAGATGCCGTAGAGGCTGTCGACGGCGACGACCTCGTGGTGCAGCGAGGAGTCCATGGCGAGGACGTAGCCGCTGTCCACGGTCAGACCGTCCTGCTCGACGTCCAGGACGTGGATGTGCTGGGCGAGGTTGGCGAAGTAGACCGTGCCCTGCCCGTGGCAGCGCATCAGGTCCAGGCCCTCGCCGGTGTACGCACGCGCGCGTGCCTGCTGGTTGTTCGTGTACTCGGCGTCGAACTCGACGAGTCCCTGGTAGGCGACCATCGTGCCCTTGCGGGCGAGGACGTCGTCGTGGCCCTCCAGGACGACCCGCAGCATCTGCTTGTTCTGGAGGCTGTAGCGGTCCCGGGCCTGGGAGTCGTTGAAGGCGAAAAGCGGGCTCTGCATGGTTTCCTGACTCCCCCTCAGCCCCGGAACCGGAGGCGGTCGGTGCTGTCCTCGCTGGGTTGGACGACGACGATGCCCTGGCCGGAGAAGGCCATCTGATAGGCCTCGCCGCTGCCCCGGCCGATCAGCGACTGCGCCTTGAAGCTGCGCTTGCCCTTCACCTTGAGGTTCGGGGACCAGGCGACCAGTGCGTCCGGGTCGACGTACGTCTCGTCCTCGCCGCCGCCGCAGTCGACGACGACGGGCTTGCCCCGGGAGGTCAGCGCGACCCAGCCCTGTCCGGAGATCCTGGTGTTCCACAGGCCCTGCCCGGCGAACTTCGCGAGCCCCTTCACCCGCTCCACGCCCCAGGTGAGGTGGGCGTCGAACGCGAGCAGGTTGGTGGCGTTGACGGAGATGCCGTCGCCGTCGAGGTTGATGACGACGACGTTCGCGCCGTAGTCGGCGAGGTAGAGAAGGCCGTCCCCGGAACACTTCATCAGCGGGGCGCCCTCGCCGGTGACCCAGTCACGGGCGATCTGACGCACGGCCGGCGGGTTGGGCTCGTACTGGACGAAGCCCTCGTAGGCGACCATCGACCCCACGCGCGCGAGGAGGTCGTTCCCGGTCTGCATGGCGACCTTGAGCATGTGGTCGCCGTGGTTCTCCATACGGGCGGTGACGGGTGCGGGGGCGTAGCCCGCGAGCGGCTGGTTCATGACGGGCTCCCTCAGACCTCGTACGGCTGGACGACGATGAAGTTGCCGGGCGCACCCCGGAACTGCAGGTTGACGCTCTCACCGGTGTCGCCCGGGTAGGCGTTGCGGCGCATCCGGACCTGGCTGGAGACGATCACCTGGGAGGCCGCCGACCAGGCGACCACCGCGTTGCAGTCGGCGAAGGTCGTGGGGGTCACCGGCAGCACGACGGGCGTGCCGTGGGTCTTGACGACGATCGTGCCGGTGCCCTGGAACTGCATCGTGAACAGCGCACCGCCGGGAATGCCGTGTCCCTCGATGCGGCGGACCTCGTGCTGGAGGCTCTCGTCGAAGGCGAGGACGCTCTCGGCGGAGACGCAGATCGCGTCACCCTGGAGCTCGATCGGGTGCAGATGGGCGGAGTTCTCGGCGAAGAACACCTGGCCCTGGCCGGTGCAGCGCATCAGCTGCATCTCCTGGCCGGTGGCGTTGCCCACGATCCGGCCGGCGAATCCGGCGCCCTTGTAGCTGAAGTCGACCTTGCCCTGGTAGAGGACCATGCTGCCCTGCCGGGCCAGCACCGGCCGGCCGTCCATGCCGAGGTCGGCGCGGATGAGCTTGCTGTTCTGGGGGGTCCAGCGCTGCCCGGTGGGCGTCTCCTTGAACTTCTGGAGTGCGGCACCCACCCCGGCGCCGCCCTGGGGAGCGCCCTGCGGGACTCCGTAGGCCTGCTGGCCGGGGACCTGCCCGAGCGACGGCTGCTGGGCGTAGCCGGGCGGCGGGGGCGGGGCCTGGACGTAACCGGGCGGTGGGGCGGGGGCCTGCGGAGGCGCAGGGGGCTGGCCGTAGCCGGGCGGCACGGGCGCGTGCGGGGCGACGGGCCCGCCGTAGGGCGATGGCGCCGGGGAGGGGGGCGGCACGGTGCCGGGCGGGGTCATCGGGGCGATGAGGGTGGGCGCGGCGTGCACGTTCGGGGCGGACGCGGGGTGGGGGGCCGGGGGCGGGGTGAAGTCCTGGGGCGCGGGGGGCGGGGTGAAGTCCTGAGGGGCCGGGGCGGGCGCGGGCGGGGCGGCGAACGCGGGCGGCGCGAAGCCGGGGGCGGACGCCTGCGGCTGCTGCGGCGCCGGCGCGGCGGGCGCCTCCTCCTCCAGTACCTCGCCGCCGAAGTTCTTCAGCAGCGCCTCAAGACCGCCGTCGGCCAGGGATTCGACGGC
>NZ_JBEYFC010000265.1:0-11917 GCF_040634175.1 Streptomyces sp. NPDC007162 | reverse complement strand
GCCGGTGCCGAAGATCGCGCGCAGCAGTCGTATCTGGTCCCCTGCCGTGGTCCGGCTCAGCCCCCACCTGGCGTCCGGGCCGCCCGTGGTCCGCCCGTGTACTCCCTGTGGGCTGTCCGTGAGTCGCCCTTGACTCGATCATGAAGTGTCATGAGCCTGGCATGAGTTCGCCGCCGTGGCGGACCACTGCTAGGGGGGTACATGAGACACAGAGCGAGATCGATCCTCGCTGTCGGCGCGCTCCTGATCGGCGGAGCCGCACTCGCACCCACGGCCCAGGCGCAGACCGCGGGTCCGGGCACCACCGGCCCGGACGAGGTGAAGGTCTTCCACGCCGACGTCACCAAGAAGCAGATTCCCCTGTTGCTCAAGGCCGGTCAGGACGGCCAGGAACTCGGCGACCAGGTCACCGGATCCGGGAAGACGGAAGTCGAGCTCTACCTCACCGACCAGCAGGCCGGGAAGCTGCGCAAGCAGGGTGTCGCCCTCTCCGAGCACACACTCTCCGCCAGGGCCGAGGCGCGGGTCGACAACGCCGCCCAGGGCGTCTTCCGCCCCTACAGCGGCAGCGGCGGGCTGAAGGAGGAGATCCTCCGCACCGCACAGGCCGAGCCCGGCCTCACCAAGGTCGAGTCCATCGGGAAGACGGTCGGCGGCCAGGACATCCTCGCGCTCAAACTGACCAAGGGCGCGAAGAAGTCGAAGGACGGCTCCAAGCCGTCCGTGCTGTACGTGTCGAACCAGCACGCGCGTGAATGGATCACGCCGGAGATGACCCGCCGGCTGATGCACTACTACCTGGACAACTACCGCACCGACAAACGCATCAAGAAGATCGTCGACTCGACCGAGCTGTGGTTCGTCCTCTCGGCCAACCCCGACGGCTACGACTACACCTTCCAGAGCCCCGACACCCGCCTGTGGCGTAAGAACCTGCGGGACGTCAACGGCGACGGGGTCATCGGCACGGGTGACGGCGTCGACCTCAACCGCAACTTCGGCTACAAGTGGGGCTACGACGACGAGGGTTCGTCCCCCAACCCCACCAGCGAGACCTACCGCGGCGCGAGCCCCGAGTCCGAGCCGGAGACCAAGGCGCTGGACGGCTTCGAGAAGCGGATCGGGTTCACGTACGGCATCAACTACCACTCGGCCGCCGAACTGCTCCTCTACGGCGTCGGCTGGCAGGTGGCCACCCCCACTCCGGACGACGTGCTCTACAAGGCGCTCGCCGGCACCCCGGACAACCCGGCGATCCCCGGCTACCACTCGCAGGTCTCCTCGGAGCTGTACACCACCAACGGCGAGGCGGACGGCCATGCCTCGAACGTCAACGGCATGGCGATGTTCACCCCGGAGATGTCGACCTGCCAGACGGCCTCCGACATCGACCCGAACGACGCCTGGAACGCCGCCGACTGCCAGTCGGTCTTCAACTTCCCGGACGACGAGAAGCTGATCCAGGACGAGTTCGCGAAGAACATCCCGTTCGCGCTCTCCGTCGCCGAGACCGCCGCCCACCCGGACCGGCCGAGCTCCTCGGTCGGCCTGAGCGCCGCCGACTTCACCCCGGCGACGTTCACCACCTCGTACGCGCGCGGCGCCGACCAGGAGGTCTCCGTCGTCGTCCGCAAGGCGCTCCGCGACAAGAGGCTCAAGTACCGCGTCAACGGCGGCCGCACCCACGAGACGGCGCTCAGGCACTGGAAGGGCGGCGAGACCTACGGCGGCGCGGACGACCTCTACTTCGACGAGTACCGGGCCAAGGTGAAGGGCGGCGCACCGGGCGACAAGGTCGAGGTGTGGTTCACCGGCGAGAGCAGGGCCGGCAAGAAGGTCTCCAGCAGCCGCTTCACGTACACCGTCGCACGGAGGGCCGGGGCGGACACCCTGGTGGTCGCCGAGGAGGGGGCCAAGGCCACCCAGGCGGGGACCTACGTCGACGCGCTGAAGGCGGCCGGGCGCAAGGCGGTCGTCTGGGACGTCGCCACCCAGGGCGCGCCCGACGCGCTCGGCGTGCTGGCGCACTTCAGGACGGTCGTGCACTACTCCGGCACGAACGGACCCGGCAACGACACCCAGCTCCAGCTGCGCGCCTACCTCAACGAGGGCGGCAAGCTGATCGAGGCCGGCGAGCTGGCCGGCGGCAGCGTCAACCTGGGTGACGGCACCCCGTCGGACGACTTCAGCCAGTACTACCTGGGCGCCTACTCCCGCACCTCGACGCCGGGGGCCACCGGCTTCACCGGCTCCGGCGCGCTGGGCGGGTTCTCCGGCCCGCTGAGCGGCACCGCCGCCAACCCGCTCGACAAGGCCGGGACCTACTCCGTCACCTCGGACGAACTCTCCGCCGCCACCTATCCCCAGTTCGCCAGCGCGGGCGCGGGCCAGTTCGCCGGGACCGTCAACCCGTACGGGCCTTACACCGGGTCGTACATGGCCGCGGCCGTCCACACCGACGACTCCTACAAGCGCCTCACCCGCACCATCGACCTCACCGGTGTCACCGCGGCCGACCAGCCGACCCTCAGCACCAAGCTGCTGTGGGACACCGAACCGGGCTACGACCACGCGATCGTCGAGGTCCACACGGTCGGCGCCGACGACTGGACGACCCTGCCCGACAAGGAGGGCGCCGCCAGGGGCGCCGTACCGTCCGAGTGCGGAGCGGGCTTCCTGATCGCCGAGCACCCGTGGCTCAAGCACTACCTGACCATCGGGGACGGCCAGTGCGCCGCGACCGGCACCAGCGGCGCCTGGCACAGCTTCACCGGCAGTTCGGCGGGCTGGCAGACCGCGAGCTTCGACCTGGGCGCGTACGCCGGCAGGACCGTCGAGGTCTCCGTCTCCTACGTCACCGACCCGGGCACCGGCGGGCACGGCGTCCTCCTCGACGACGCCTCGCTCCTGCTCGACGGCAAGGCCGCCGAGACGGAGGGCTTCGAGACGTCCCTCGGCCCCTGGAGCGTCGCCGCGCCGCCCGCGGGCAGCCCGGCCGTCCTCAAGGACTGGACGCGCACCGGAGCCCTGTTCCGGACGTACGGCGCGGTCACCACGGACCGCAGCGTGCTGCTGGGCTTCGGTCTGGAGCAGGTCACCTCGGCCGCCGATCGTGCCGCTCTGGTGAAGAAGGCGTTGACGGCACTCGACAAGTGAGCCGACCCGCTCACGAACGAGTGAAAGAAGGATGAACAGGGGTCGGCATTCCCGATCATAACGGGGTAAATCGATCCACGATCCGAGGTGGTCCGTACCCCTACTGGCGGGTACGGACCGCCTCGCCGTGTATGGGGCATCTGGATGTCACCACGGGAGCCTCAGGGAGGTAGGGTCGTGGGTGGTCGGGGACATCCCAAATACAGCTCGCCGGCACCGCATGGCCGGCGTACCAACGAGGAGATCGGTTCGTGACGATCCGCGTAGGCATCAACGGCTTCGGTCGTATCGGTCGCAACTACTTCCGCGCGCTGCTGGAGCAGGGCGCTGACATCGAGATCGTGGCTGTCAACGACCTGGGTGACACCGCGACCACCGCGCACCTGCTGAAGTACGACACGATCCTGGGCCGCCTCAAGGCCGAGGTCTCGCACACCGCCGACACGATCACCGTCGACGGCCGCACCATCAAGGTGCTGTCCGAGCGCAACCCCGCCGACATCCCCTGGGGTGAGCTGGGCGTCGACATCGTCATCGAGTCGACGGGCATCTTCACGAAGAAGGCCGACGCCGAGAAGCACATCGCCGGCGGCGCCAAGAAGGTCCTCATCTCGGCTCCGGCCAAGGACGAGGACATCACCATCGTGATGGGCGTCAACCAGGACAAGTACGACCCGGCGAACCACCACGTCATCTCCAACGCCTCCTGCACCACCAACTGTGTGGCGCCGATGGCGAAGGTCCTCGACGAGAACTTCGGCATCGTCAAGGGCCTGATGACGACGGTGCACGCGTACACCAACGACCAGCGCATCCTGGACTTCCCGCACAAGGACCTGCGCCGCGCCCGTGCCGCCGCCGAGAACATCATCCCGACCACCACGGGTGCCGCCAAGGCCACCGCGCTGGTCCTCCCGCAGCTCAAGGGCAAGCTGGACGGCATCGCCATGCGCGTCCCGGTCCCGACCGGCTCCGCCACCGACCTGGTCGTGACGCTGCAGCGCGAGGTCACCAAGGACGAGGTCAACGCCGCGTTCAAGAAGGCCGCCGAGGACGGCGACCTGAAGGGCTACCTGGCGTACACCGAGGACGAGATCGTCTCCTCGGACATCGTCAGCGACCCGGCCTCCTGCACCTTCGACTCCTCCCTGACCATGGTCCAAGAGGGCAACACGGTGAAGGTCCTCGGCTGGTACGACAACGAGTGGGGCTACTCGAACCGTCTCGTCGACCTCACCGTCTTCGTCGGCAACCAGCTCTGATCGACCGAGCACGCACCTCGATGCGATAACAGGGCTCGGGCAGCGCACCGTCGCGCCGCCCGAGCCCTGACGCACGTCAGGATCGACCCGCCGTCTACGGTTCGATCAGCCCTCGTACGATCAAGAGCCCTCCTGTAGGAGTCCCCAACCATGAAGACGATCGACGAACTCCTCGCCGAAGGCGTCGACGGCAAGCGGGTCTTCGTCCGCGCCGACCTCAACGTGCCGATGGCCGACGGCCTCATCACCGACGACGGCCGCATCCGCGCCGTACTGCCGACCGTCAAGGCCCTCGCCGACGCGGGCGCCAAGGTGGTCGTCGCCTCCCACCTGGGCCGCCCCAAGGGAGCCCCGGACCCGCAGTTCTCCCTGCTGCAGGCCGCCGAGCGACTCGGTGAACTCCTCGCCGCCCCGATCGCGTTCGCCCAGGACACCGTCGGCCCCGCCGCCCACGACGCCGTGAACGGCCTCGAGCCCGGCCAGGTCGCGGTCATCGAGAACCTGCGCTTCAACGCCGGCGAGACGTCCAAGGACGACACCGAGCGCGGCGAGTTCGCCGACCGGCTCGCCGCCCTCGCGGACGTCTACGTCGGCGACGGCTTCGGCGCCGTACACCGCAAGCACGCCTCCGTCTACGACCTCCCGGCCCGGCTGCCGCACTACGCCGGCTACCTCATCGCCACCGAGGTCGGCGTCCTGAAGAAGCTCACCGAGGACGTCAAGCGCCCCTACGTCGTCGCGCTGGGCGGCGCCAAGGTCTCCGACAAGCTCGCCGTCATCGACGAGCTGCTCGGCAAGGCCGACCGGATCCTCATCGGCGGCGGCATGGCGTACACCTTCCTCAAGGCCAAGGGCTACGAGATCGGCAGCTCCCTGCTGCAGGAGGACCAGCTCGCCGCGGTCACCGAGTACGTCGAGCGCGCCGAGAAGACCGGCGTCGAGCTCGTCCTGCCCGTCGACACCGTGGTGGCCCCCGAGTTCCCGGACCTGAAGACCAAGGCCCCGGGCAACCCCACCACCGTCGCCGCGGACGCCATGCCGGCCGGCCAGATGGGCCTCGACATCGGTCCCGAGAGCGGCGCGCTGTACGCCGCGAAGCTCGCCGACGCCGCGACCGTCTTCTGGAACGGCCCGATGGGCGTCTTCGAGCACCCCGACTACGCCGCCGGCACCCGGGCGGTCGCCCAGGCCCTCGTGGAGTCGAACGGCTTCACCGTCGTCGGCGGCGGTGACTCCGCAGCCGCCGTGCGCATCCTCGGCTTCGACGAGAACGCGTTCGGACACATCTCGACCGGTGGCGGCGCCTCCCTCGAATACCTCGAGGGCAAGACGCTCCCCGGCCTCGCCGCACTGGAGGACTGACCCCGCTATGACCACCCGCACGCCGATCATGGCGGGCAACTGGAAGATGAACCTCAACCACCTCGAGGCCATCGCACACGTCCAGAAGCTCGCCTTCGCCCTGGCCGACAAGGACTACGAGGCCGTCGAGGTCGCCGTCCTGCCGCCCTTCACCGACCTGCGCTCCGTGCAGACCCTGGTCGACGGCGACAAGCTCAAGATCAGGTACGGCGCCCAGGACATCTCGGCGCACGACTCCGGTGCCTACACCGGTGAGATCTCCGGCCCGATGCTGGCCAAGCTGAAGTGCACGTACGTGGTCATCGGCCACTCCGAGCGCCGCCAGTACCACCACGAGACCGACGAGACGGTGAACGCCAAGGTCAAGGCCGCCTACAAGCACGGTCTGACCCCGATCCTGTGCGTCGGCGAGGAGTTGGAGGTCCGCGAGGCCGGCAACCACGTCTCCCACACTCTCACGCAGGTCGAGGGCGGTCTCAAGGACCTCCCCGCCGAGCAGGCCGAGTCGGTCGTCATCGCCTACGAGCCCGTGTGGGCCATCGGCACCGGCAAGGTCTGCGGCGCCGGGGACGCCCAGGAGGTCTGCGCCGCCATCCGCGGCAAGCTGGCAGAGCTGTACGGGCAGGAGCTGGCCGACCAGGTCCGGATCCAGTACGGCGGCTCCGTCAAGTCCGGCAACGTCGCCGAGATCATGGCCCAGGCCGACATCGACGGCGCCCTGGTCGGTGGTGCCTCACTGGACACCGACGAATTCGTCAAGATCGTGCGTTTCCGCGATCAGTGAGCACACCCGTGAGTAGGCGCTAGCGAGGATCCGTCGTACCCTTGCGGGGCCGAGACCTGAAGGGAAGCCGCTGCACGCTCCGCCTGACGGCCCCGGCCCCGCAGTCCATCCGTATCCGAGGAAGTTGGTCCAGCCGTGGTTTTGGGGTTCTCGATCGCCCTGATCGTCTTCAGCCTGCTGATGATGCTGCTGGTGCTGATGCACAAGGGCAAGGGCGGCGGCCTCTCCGACATGTTCGGTGGCGGCATGCAGTCCTCCGTCGGCGGCTCCTCGGTCGCCGAGCGGAACCTGGACCGGATCACCGTGGTGATCGGTCTGCTGTGGTTCGCGTGCATCATCGTCCTCGGCATGCTGATGAAGACGAACAGCTGATCCGCGACTCGCACACACGCACAATCCGCACGTAAGGCCCCATGTTCGGTACGCGCACCTGAGCGCGGCCTATCATGGGGCTTGCGTCTAGGTGCAGGGACGGTAACTCCCAACACTGGACGCGCGTTGGGCCTTACGTAGACTGAGGCGCTCGCAACGAAGCGACACGCCGACTCGCTTCGCGGCACCATCACGCAGGGAGTTACGACCGTGGCAAGTGGCAACGCGATCCGAGGTAGCCGGGTCGGGGCGGGGCCGATGGGCGAGGCCGAGCGCGGCGAGTCCGCGCCGCGCCTGCGCATCTCCTTCTGGTGCTCCAACGGGCACGAGACGCAGCCGAGCTTCGCCAGCGACGCGCAGGTGCCCGAGACCTGGGACTGCCCGCGCTGTGGCTTCCCGGCCGGTCAGGACCGGGACAACCCGCCGGACCCGCCGCGCACCGAGCCGTACAAGACGCACCTCGCGTACGTACGGGAGCGGCGCAGCGACGCGGACGGCGAGGCGATCCTCGCCGAGGCGCTCGCCAAACTGCGGGGCGAGATCTAGGAGTTGGTACCGGCCGGGGGCCTTCGGGCGTCCGGCCGGAGTCGTCTGCGCGGCCGGAGCCCGGCCCGTTGTCAGTGGTGCCCTCTACGGTTTGCACATCGGCGAATCATGGGGGGCGACGGTGGCGGTGAAGGAGCGGGCGCCCGCGTGGCGCGGGGGATTCGGACGGCTGTGGACGGCCGCCGTGGTCTCCCGGTTCGGGGACGCGTTACGGACGTCCGCGCTGCCTCTGCTGGCCGCGCACCTGACCGATGACCCGCTCGCCGTCGCCTCGGTGACCGCCTGCGGCTATGTGCCGTGGCTGCTGTTCGGGCTGCTCGGCGGGGCCGTCGCGGACCGGGTGGACCAGCGGCGCGCCATGTGGGCCGTGGACACCGTACGAGGGCTGCTCGTCGCCGCCTTCGCGCTCGCCGTGGCACTGGGGCACGCCTCCGTCCCGCTGCTGCTCGCGCTCGCCTTCGCGCTGACCACCCTCCAGACACTCTTCGACAACGCGGCCACGGCCCTGCTGCCCGCCCTGGTGGACCGCCAGGCCCTGGGCGGCGCCAACGCCCGGCTGATGACCGGTCAGCAGGTCGCCGGCGGGCTGCTCGGTGCCCCGCTGGTGCCGCTGCTGCTCGCGGCCGGCGCGTTCATGCCCTTCGCCGCCGACGCGAGTACCTACCTGGCCGCCGCGGCCCTGGTCGCCTCCTTGCGCACACGGCCCCCCGACCGGGCGCCACGTCCGGCCGGCAGCACCCTGCGCACCGAGATCGGCGAGGGCCTGCGCGCCCTGTGGCAGGACCGGGCCCTGCGGGCGGCCTGCGTGGCCACCCTGCTGTGCAACATCGGCATGGGCGCCCTGATCGCCACCCTGGTGCTGCACGTGACGCGCTGGCTGGACGCGGGCACCGCCGGATACGCGGCGGCCATGACCGCGTACTCGGTGGGCAGCATCGGCGGCGGCTTCCTCGCCCAGCGCACAGCCCGCCGCACCGGACGGGTGGGGGCCCTGCTGGCCGCCGGTACGGTCCAGACGGCGGCCCTGCTCCTCATCGGCACCGTCCGGAACCTCGGCGCCCTGGTCGCCGGCATGCTGCTGCTCGGCGCGATGAACATGGTGTGGAACGTCAACCAGGTCACGCTGATGCAGCAACGCGCACCCGAGTCGATGACCGGCCGGATCGCCGCCGCCTTCCGCACCTCCTCCACGTCCGGAGCGCCGCTCGGTGCCCTCCTGGGCGGAGCCGTCGCCCGGACGTACGGTCTGAACGGCCCGGCACTCCTCGCCGCCCTCCTCTTCGCGTTCGCCGTCACCTCGTTGATACCGGTGCGCCGGCCGGACGTACCTGTTGTTGCGCCGCAGGACAGCGCGACACCAGGCGGCGTCCCGCGCTGATCAACTAGGTTGGGACCGGCAGGCGGGGCAGCCGTGCAACAGGACAGGTGCAAGGAAGAAGGCTGAAGTCGCACATGAACGCAGACGGCCGTACCAGGCTCGACCAGACGCCCGAGTGGACCGCGCTCGCCAGGCACCGCGAGGAGCTCGCCGACACCCGTCTGCGGGATCTGTTCGCGGCCGATCCGGGGCGTGGCACGGGCTACACCCTCCAGGTCGGCGACCTCCACATCGACTACAGCAAGCACCTGGTCACGGACGAGACCCTGGCCCTGCTCCAGGAACTGGCCACCGCGACCGACGTGTTCGGGCTGCGGGACGCCATGTTCCGCGGCGAGAAGATCAACATCACCGAGGACCGCGCGGTGCTGCACACGGCGCTGCGCGCCCCGCGCGGCGCGGTGGTCGAGGTCGACGGCGAGAACGTCGTACCGCGGGTGCACGCGGTGCTGGACAAGATGGCCGGCTTCGCGGAGCGGGTCCGCTCGGGCGAGTGGACCGGTCACACCGGCAAGCGCATCAGGAACGTCGTCAACATCGGCATCGGCGGCTCCGACCTCGGCCCCGCGATGGCCTACGAGGCCCTGCGCGCCTTCACGGCACGGGAGCTGACGGTCCGTTTCGTGTCCAACGTGGACGGCGCCGACCTGCACGAGGCCACCCGCGACCTGGACCCGGCGGAGACCCTGTTCATCGTCGCCTCCAAGACGTTCACCACGATCGAGACGATCACCAACGCCACGTCGGCCCGCACCTGGCTGCTCGACGGTCTCGGCGGCGAGGAGAAGGCGGTCGCCAAGCACTTCGTGGCCCTCTCCACGAACGCCGGCAAGGTCACGGACTTCGGCATCGACCCGGACAACATGTTCGAGTTCTGGGACTGGGTCGGCGGCCGCTACTCGTACGACTCCGCCATCGGTCTCTCCCTGATGATCGCCATCGGCCCGGACCGCTTCCGCGAGATGCTGGACGGCTTCCACCTGGTCGACGAGCACTTCCGCACCGCGCCCGCCGAGGCCAACGCGCCGCTGCTGCTGGGCCTGCTGGGCATCTGGTACGGCAACTTCTTCGACGCCCAGTCGCACGCGGTGCTGCCGTACTCGCACTACCTGTCCAAGTTCACCGCCTACCTCCAGCAGCTGGACATGGAGTCCAACGGCAAGCACGTGGCGCGGGACGGCAAGGACGTCGGCTGGACCACCGGCCCGGTCGTCTGGGGCACACCGGGCACCAACGGCCAGCACGCCTACTACCAGTTGATCCACCAGGGCACGAAGCTGATCCCGGCGGACTTCATCGGCTTCGCCGAGCCGGTCGCCGAGCTGAGCGGTGAACTCAGGGCCCAGCACGACCTGCTGATGGCGAACTTCTTCGCGCAGACGCAGGCGCTGGCCTTCGGCAAGACCGCGGAGGAGGTCCGCGCGGAGGGCGTGGCGGAGGAGCAGGTCGCGCACCGCACCTTCCAGGGCAACCACCCGACCACGACGATCCTGGCCCGCGAGCTGAACCCGTCGGTCCTCGGCCAGCTGATCGCCCTCTACGAGCACAAGGTGTTCGTCCAGGGCGCCGTCTGGAACATCGACTCCTTCGACCAGTGGGGCGTGGAGCTGGGCAAGGTCCTCGCCAAGCGCGTGGAACCGGCCCTGACGGAGGGCGCGGACGTACCCGGCCTCGACCCGTCCACCACCGCTCTCGTCTCGACGTACCGCACCCTCAGGAAGTGAACTGACATGCAGCTCGGACTCATCGGCCTCGGCAAGATGGGCGGCAACATGCGCGAGCGCATCCGCCGCGCGGGCCACACCGTCATCGGCTACGACCGCAACCCCGACGTCTCCGACGTGAAGTCCCTCGAAGAACTGGTCGAGAAGCTCGACGCGCCGCGCACGGTGTGGGTGATGGTCCCGGCGGGCCACGCCACCCAGTCCGTCGTGGACGAGCTCAAGGACCTGCTGTCCGAGGGCGACACGGTGGTCGACGGCGGGAACTCCCGCTGGACGGACGACGAGAAGCACGCCGCCGAACTCGCCATCAAGGGCATCGGTTTCGTGGACGCGGGTGTCTCCGGCGGTGTGTGGGGCCTGGAGAACGGCTACGCCCTGATGGTCGGCGGCGACAAGGCGCACGTCGAGCGGCTCCACCCGATCTTCGAGGCGCTCAAGCCGGAGGGCCCCTACGGTTACGTCCACGCGGGCAAGGTGGGCGCCGGGCACTTCTCCAAGATGGTCCACAACGGCATCGAGTACGCCATGATGCAGGCGTACGCCGAGGGCTGGGAGCTGCTCGAGAAGGTCAAGTCGGTGGACAACGTCCGCGAGGTGTTCCGCTCCTGGCAGGAGGGCACGGTCATCCGCTCCTGGCTGCTCGACCTCGCGGTCAACGCGCTGGACGACGACGAGCACCTGGACAAGCTGAAGGGCTTCGCGCAGGACTCCGGCGAGGGCCGCTGGACCGTCGAGGCCGCCATCGACAACGCGGTACCGCTCCCGGCGATCACCGCCTCCCTGTTCGCCCGGTTCGCCTCGCGGCAGGACGACTCCCCGCAGATGAAGATGATCGCGGCGCTGCGCAACCAGTTCGGCGGCCACGCCGTCGAGTCCAAGGAGTAGTGCGCCGTGGGGGACCTTCTTCTGGTCCGCCACGGTGAGACCGAGTGGAGCGTGTCGGGACAGCACACCAGCTGGACCGACCTGCCCCTCACCCAGCACGGTGAGGAACAGGCCAAGTCCCTCGCTCCGCTGCTCACCGGACGGACCTACGCACTGACCCTGGCCAGCCCGCTGGGCCGCGCGATACGCACGGCCGAACTGGCCGGCCTCACCGGGGTGGCGGCCGACCCCGACCTGCACGAGTGGGACTACGGCGGCTACGAGGGGATCACCACGGCCGAGATCCACCGCTCCCGCCCCGACTGGTACCTGTGGACCGACGGCGTACCGCCGGGCCCTGAGGGGCACCCCGGTGAGTCGCCCGAGCAGGTCGGCGCGCGCGCCGGCCGGGTGGGCGCCCCGGTGGCCGCGGCGCTCGCCGGGGACGGCGGCGTTGTGGTCGTGGTGG
>NZ_JBEYFC010000264.1:0-12038 GCF_040634175.1 Streptomyces sp. NPDC007162 | reverse complement strand
CGCCGCCGCCGAACTCCGGGCCCGGGGCGGCCATGTGGCACTCGCCTCCGCACTCGACATCTCCCGCGACCCGCGCTGGGGCCGCACCGAGGAGTGCTTCGGCGAGGACCCGTACCTGGCCGCGCGACTGACGGAGGCGCTGGTCCGCGGCGCGCAGGGCAGCGCCTCCCCGGACGGCTGCTTCGCCGCCGACAGGGCCCCGGTCGTCCTCAAGCACTTCGCCGGCCAGGGGGCCACCGTCGGCGGCCGCAACTCCGCCGAGTCCGAGCTCGGCCGGCGCGAGCTGGACGAGATCCATCTCCCCGCCGCCCGGGCCGGCGTCCGCGCGGGCGCCGCCGCCGTCATGGCCGCGTACAACGAGGTCGACGGCATGCCCTGCTCCGGCAACCGCGCCCTGCTCACCGGACTCCTGCGGGACGACTGGGGTTTCGAGGGCCTGGTCATGGCGGACGGCCTGGCCGTCGACAGGCTGGCCCGCATCACCGGCGACAAGGTGTCCGCCGGGGCGCTCGCCCTCAACTCCGGTGTGGATCTGAGCCTTTGGGACGAGGGCTTCACGCATCTGGAGGAAGCGGCCGAGCGCGGGCTCGTCGAGGAGACCGTGCTCGACACCGCCGTCGCCCGGGTACTGCGGCTCAAGTTCCGCCTGGGCCTGTTCGACGGGACCCGCACGCCACCCGCGCCGGTCGGGGGCGAGGAGATCAGCAAGGAACTGGCCCGCGCCGCCGTCACCCTCCTGCGCAACGACGACGTACTGCCCATCGCGGGCGACGTCTCCCGCATCGCCGTTCTCGGGCCCCAAGCCGCCACCACCGCCCACCAGTCGGGCGACTACACGGCTCCGCAGCGCCCCGGTACCGGCAGCGCCGTCCTGGACGCCCTGCGCCGGCTCGCCCCGCCCGGACTCGACATCCGGCACGCCCGAGGCTGCGCCCTCACCGGCGGCGACCTCTCCGGGATCCCGGCCGCGATCGCCGAGGCCGCCGCCGCCGACCTCGCCGTGCTGGTGCTGGGCGGCAGCAGCGCGCGCGGCGCCGACACCGAGTTCGACGCCAACGGCGCGGCCCTCGCCGCCGTCGGCCACATGACCTGCGGGGAGGGCGTCGACCTCGCCGAACTCCGGCTCGGCGCCGCCCAGTACGCGCTGCTGGACACCGTCGTCGCCACCGGCACGCCCACCGCGGTCGTCCTGGTCCAGGGGCGTCCGCACGTCGTCCCGGACACCGCGCCCGCCCTGCTCACCGCCTGGTACCCGGGACCATGGGGCGGCGAGGCGATCGCCGAGGTGCTGCTCGGGCTCGCGGAACCGAGGGGACGGCTCCCCGTCTCCGTGCCGCGTTCGGCCGCCCAACTCCCCGTTTACTACAACCACAAGGACACCGAGTACGGCGGCTACGTCGACGGGAGCGCCGAGCCCGCCTCCTCCTTCGGGCACGGACTGGCGTACACGGACTTCGCGTTCGGTACGCCCCGGCTCGACGGCCGTACCGTCGCCGTCGAGGTCACCAACACCGGTGCACGCAGAGGGCGTTCGATCGTACAGGTCTATCTGCGGCGGATGATCACCGCGACCTGGCCGCGCACCCTCGAACTGTGCGCGTTCGAGGGCGTCGACCTCGCGCCGGGCGAGTGCCGCACGGTCGTGACACGACTGGGCGCCGACCGGCTGGCCGGCGCCGACGTCGTGCAGATCCGGGTCGCCTCCTCGGCACGGGCGGCCCTGACCGCCGTACCGCTGACCCTGGACCTCAGATCTTGACCGCTCCCGAGGACACGCCCTTGTAGAACCACCGCTGCATGATCACGAACAGCACCAGCACCGGGATCACGGAGATCACCGAACCGGCCATGACCATGCGCTGGTCGTAGCCGAACGACGAGCTCTGCAGGCGCGAGAGTCCCAGCGTGAGCGTCATGTGGCTCTCGGAGCGCAGCACGATCAGCGGCCACAGGAAGTCGTCCCAGGCGCTGATGAACGTGTTGATGACGACCACCATGATCGCGCCCCACGCGGACGGCAGATACAGGTACGTGAAGCGCTGCCACTCGTTCGCGCCGTCCAGCATCGCCGAGTCCTCGATCTCGCGCGGTACCGCGAGGAACGCGCCGCGCATCAGCAGGACGTTGATGGCGCCGACGAAGCCGGGCAGCCACACGCCGGCCAGGTTGTCGACCAGGCCCAGGTCGCGGATGCTGATGAACAGCGAGACCATGATCGACTCGAAGGGGAACATCATCGAGGCGACCAGCACCACCCAGACGGCCTTGCGGCCCTTCCAGGCGGGCTTGGAGAGCATGTAGCCGGCCGTCGTGGAGAAGACCAGCTGGCTGGTGATCGACAGGGCGACCACGACCAGGCTGTTCCTGATGTACGACCACACCGGTACCTGGTCGAAGACCGTCCGGTAGGCGCGCAGCGTCGGGTGGTGCGGCAGCAGCGTGGCGCCCGCGCCGAAGACGTCCTCGCTCGTGCCCTTCAGGGAGGCCAGCAGCTGCCACAACAGGGGCCCCACGGTCAGGCCGAGCACCAGGAGGAGGAGCAGATAGCGGACGACCAGCTCGCGCGGGCGGCCGTAGTCACGCCAACGCGGCATCAGGCGACGGCCCTTGGCCTCGACGACACTCGTCGTCATGACTCGTCCTCCTTGGTCAGACGCTGCGCCAGCAGGGTCAGCCCCAGCGTCAGCGCGAACAGGGCCACGCTGACGGCCGAGCCGTAACCCGCGTTGCCGGTGATCGGGTCCAGGCCGACGTCCCGGATGTAGAACGGCAGGGTGCGGTCGGCTCCGCCGGGGCCGCCGGTGGAACTGCCGAGCATGTAGATCTCCGTGAACACCCGGAGCGAGCCGATGCCGGTGAGCGTGCCGACGAGCATCATGGCCTGCCGGACGCCGGGGACCGTGATGTGCCAGAAGCGGCGCACGGCACCCGCGCCGTCCATCTGCGCGGCCTCGTGCAGTTCCTTGGGCACGTTCCCGAGGGCGGCCAGGTAGAACACCATGTACCAGCCGAGGCCCTTCCACAGGGTCAGACCCATCGCGGACAGCAGGATCAGCCACGAGTCCGACAGGAACGGGATCGCGGACTTGATCAAGTGAGCTTTCTGCAGCCAGGTGTTGACCAGGCCGTCGTCCGCGAGCAGCCACTGCCAGCTCAGGCCGACGACCACGCTGGAGGCCAGCACCGGTGTGTAGAACGCCGATCGGAAGAAGCCGATGCCGGGGAGGTTCTTCTCCACCAGGACGGCCAGCATCAGCGGCAGCAGCACCATCAGCGGGACGACGATCACCGCGTACAGGACGCTGTTGCGGGTGGCCAGCCAGAAGTCGTCGTCCTGGAGCATCCGCGTGTAGTTGTCGAGTCCGACGAAACCCGCGGCGCCGCCAAGGGGTTTGGCGTTCGTGAACGACAGCACGACCGTGTTGAGGAACGGGAACACCCCGAAGACCACCGCGCACCCGATCGCGGGGGCGGTCCACAGCCACGGCAGCCACCAACGGCGGTACATGGCAGCACCGTTGGCTCCTGGGGCGGGACCGGGCAGAGCTGCCTTGGCGAGTCGGCGGAGGCGGGACGGGGCCGGGCCCGGCGCGGAGGTCCTGGCCTCCGTGCCGGACGCCGGGTTCATGATCTGTGCCGTCACTGTCAGCTGCCCTGCTTCAGCAGCTCGTTCGCCTTCTCCTGGGCGTCCTTGACGGCGTCCGCCGCGCTCTTCTTGCCCTGCATGGCCAGCTGCACCTGGGCCACGATGGCGTTCTGCACGGCCGGGGAGAGGTCGGTCTGGTTGGTGGAGGCCGTCTTGAGCTGGTCGGCGACCAGTTTGCGGGCCTGGGAGAACGGGTCGGTGCCGGTGACCTTCTGGAAGAACGGGTCGTCCAGCGACTTCGACGTGGTCGGGAAGATGACCACGTCGGGATCCTTGCACCAGGCCGTCTGGTTCTCGGCGTCGGTGAGGAACTCCGCGAACGCCAGCGCCACCGGGGCGTGTTTGCTGGTCGCGGCGACCGAGATGTACTGCGGGGCGCCGGCGGAGGCGACACCGAGGGCGTCGTAGGGCTGCTGGCCGACGGCCGTCCTGGCGTAGACCGACGGGCTGTTCTGCTTCACGAACCGCACGAAGCTCGGGTTCGTCGAACCGTAGGCCACCTTGCCCTGGCTGTAGAGGGTGGACGGGTCGTTGCTGGAGGACAGCGAGTCCTTCGGCATCGCGCCCTCCTTGTACAGCCTCGCCATCCACGCCACCCACTGGGTGGTGCGCGGGTCGTCGGCGAAGACGGCGGACTTGCCGTCGGCGGCCAGGACCTTGATGCCCATCTGGTCGAAGTCGGCGGGTATGCGCCAGACCGGGTTGGCCATCGTCGCGAAGAACTTGCCGTCGGCGGCCTTGGCGACCTTCTCGTAGTCGGCGAACAGCCCGAAGATGCTGGTCGGCGGTTTCGCCGGGTCGACGCCGGCCTTCTCCAGCAGGTCCTTGTTGTACGTCAGCAGGACACCGCCGGTGTACCAGGGCAGCGTGGTGTGGATCGCCTTGCCCGAGGCGTCCGCGAAGGTGGCGGTCTTCCAGAACGACGGGACGAAGGGCTTGGCGGCGTCGGGGTCCTTCGTGCCGATGTCGAGCAGGTAGCCGGCCTTCGTGAGGGCGGTCGCCGTCGGTGCGTTGACGTTGATGACGTCGGCCATCGTGCAGGCCTGGGCGTCGGCGACGGTCCGGCTGGTGAAGGTGTTGTCACCGGGGTCGTCGATCCACTTGACCGTGGTGCCGGGATGGGCCTTCTGGAAGTCAGCGATCACTCCGTTGAAGAAGTCGCCGAAGTCTTTCTTCAGGTTCGTGGTCTGGAAGGTGATCGTGCCCTTGACGTCCCCGGTCAGCTTCCCCGAGCCGACGTTGCCCTTGTCGACCTTGCAGGCGCCGGCGGTGGCGCCCCCGTCGCCGGAGCCGCCGCCGGACAGACCGCAGCCGGCGGTTGCCAGCGACAGTGCGGCGATACAGGTCAAGGTGCGGGTCAGTCTTCTTGCGTGCATGTGATGGGCCCTCCTGCGACCGGGCGAGTCAGGAAATGCAGCTGGTTCAAATCACCAACTTGGATTCCGATTGATGAAAATGTGGACCAGAAGTCATCGGAGGTCAATGCCTGGCCGTGTTGCGTTTGGATTCCGTACGGCTGGGAGAGGCGCGTCAGTGACGGTGCTCGTGGTCCGAATGGCCCGGATCGCCCGGGTGTTCGTGACCGGGCGCGTACCCGACCGGGCCGCGGGCGAGGTCCAGCCAGCCGAAGAAGGCACGCCGGCCCGCCGCACGGCGCAACTCCCGCCCCACGCCCTCGCGGACGGTCTCGTAGGGGAGGACGTCGCCCGGCGCGGTCCCGCCGAAGGGGTCGACCCCGCGTCTGAGCGCGTCCGGGGTGAGGAAGCGGTCCAGGTTGCGCGCGTAGTAGTCCCGCACGTCGGCCTCGGGCACCACCTGCTCGGCCTCGAGGGCGTCCAACAGCACTCGCGCGGCCGCCGAGTGGGCCAGCGCCGCGGCGACGATGCTCCCCAGGTCGGCGACATCGTCCCCGGCGACGGCGAGCAGCCGCTCCGCGGACGCTTCGGGCGGCACCTCCAGCCTCCGCGCGGCGCACTCCCGCCGCGCGAGTTCGTCGGCGACGACCACTTGCGTCGCCCAGCGCCGCCGCTGCCGCTCCGCCCGCGCGAGCGACTCGGCCCGACAGGACGCGGGGTCACGAGCGGGAACGGCGGCGAGCAGGGCGTCCACCCGGGCCCTGGGGACCGCGTCGGGACCGATGAACGCGGCGTCTTGATCCACCTCCTCACACATCCGTCACCTCCAGCACCACGGCCTCCGTGTACGCCACGCAGCCGTGCCACGCGGCCTTCGCCAGCAACCAGTACGAGCCGGGCGGCACGGCCGAGCCGTCCACCTCGATCACGGCCTCCACCCGCTCCCCGGGGGGCACCGTGAAGCCCTGGAGGCCCGGAACGACCCCAGGCCAGGTGCCCCACGGGGAGACGGCCCAGAGCTGGCCGGTGACCGGGCCCCGGGTGGTGTTGCGCAGGGCGACCGGGACACGGGCCCGATCCCCCCGCCGTACGGTGGCCCGCTCGGCGCCCAGCGTGCACACCAGGCCGGATCCCGCGGGCGGCCCGCCGGGGACG
Source organism: Streptomyces sp. NPDC007162 (assembly GCF_040634175.1). NCBI lineage: Bacteria > Bacillati > Actinomycetota > Actinomycetes > Kitasatosporales > Streptomycetaceae > Streptomyces > Streptomyces sp. NPDC007162. The sequence goes on along the minus strand of NZ_JBEYFC010000264.1, from coordinate 5,882 downwards.
TCCAGGCCCACCACGTCCTCGTACGTCTGCCCGCCGTACGACAGCCGTGCGGCGAGCCGGTGACGGCCGGGTCCGGCGTCCGGCGCCGGCGTCACGGTGACCTCGGCCAGCGTGAACCCGCCGGGGCCCAGCGCGTACGGCAACGAAGCTGGCTCCGCCGTCCACCCGTTCGGCACCTCGAAGGCCACCGTGCCGGACACCGGCGCGTCCGTGAGCTCGGAGCTCACCCGGACCGTCGTTGTGACGGGACCGGCCGCGGTCAGGGACGTGGGCGACAGGTACAGCGCGACCGGCATGTTGCCGCGCGGCGCCGGACCCGAGTTGTGCAGCCAGTACCGGGTGCCGACCGGCTGGGCCGGCTCGTGCGCCGCGACACCGGGACCCGGGCACCCGGCGGCGGTGACCGGCGTCGCGAGCACCGTGGCCACCTCGAAGCCGCCGAGGTCCACCGCCAGCGAGCCCTCGCCCTCCGGGGCCAGCGGCTCTCCCGTCCTCTCCAGTACGTCCGCTCGTGCGCCGCCGGCCCACCCGACGGGCCCGCGCACCCGCGCCCGCACCGGCTGTCCGTTCGCCTCGTGCACCCGCACCACGATTCCGCGTCCCGGATCCACCGCGTCCGTACCGCCCCGGGCCAGCGGCGAGCCCACCGGCTTCAGCGCGTCGAGGATCACCTCGCGGGCGGGCTCCACCGACAGCAGGCAGGCCGTGCGGGCCAGCGACGGACCCCCGCCCCCGCCCTCGCCTCGTACGCGTCCTGTCAGCGGATGGTTGTACGCGTGCCCGCGGGCGGGCAGCTCCAGCTTCCGCCAGTCGCCCTCGCCCCCGACGACCGCGTACTCGAAGGTGTGCGACCAGCGCTGGAGCTGGAACGCCGAGCCGTCGGGCGCGGTGCGCCGGGGCGGGTCGACCCAGATGCCGGAGGGCCAGCCGGTGCAGGACCGCATCAGGGACATGTAGAGGTCGCCGGAGGCGGTCACCACGCAGCCGGGTGTGCCCCGGTTCAGGACGGCGAAGCCGCGCCCGTCCCAGGCGTCACCGGGCGGGAGGGCCTCACCGCCGCCCGCAGCGGTGGCCGACACGGTGAAGTCGGCGAGGTCGGCGACGAGCGCGTCGACCGCCCTGGCGTCGCCCGCGGCGTCCGGGCCCGCGATCACGAGCAACGGCAGCCGCTCCAGGTCACGGAGGTCCGCGCCGGGCACCCACTCCTCGCGCAGGGAGGCGCGGGGCGCGACCCAGACGGAGGCCGTCCCCCGGTCGGCGAGCTGCCGGCGCAGCTCGCGGGCCGCCGCCGGGTCCATGGCGAGCGCCTCGGCGACCAGCGCGTTGCGGTCCGGTCCGCCCACGGCGATCCGCAGGTCGGGCAGGTTGGAGTCGACCTCCAGGTCGCCGTAGCGGGGGCCGCCCGCGATGGTCGAGGTGGCGGTGACCCCCGTGCGGACCAGGGCCGCCGCGAGCGGGGCGCCCAGCTCACCGGCCTCGTCCCAGTCGGCGTACACCAGCTCCGCGACGCCGACGGACCGGTGGCCCAGCAGCGTTCCGGTGTCGTCGTGGACCGCGACCCGGGCTGTGGAACCGAGGCCGAACCAGGTGTTGGCGGGGTTGTCCAGCGTCCACGGGAACCGCTCGCTGTCCACCTCGACGAATCCGAACCCGCGCCCGATCACCGCGTCCGCGACCTCGTGCACGGGCAGCCCGCCCCGCACGTCCGAGGGCCAGCGCACCCGGATGAGGCGGTCCGCGCCGTCGTACCCGTCGATCGTGGTGGCGGCGTCGAGCCGGTCGACGCCCGTCCACAGGGTCAGCCGCTGCGTGTACGAGAACAGACCGAGGTCGGCCCGGACGGTGACCCGGGAGCCGGCGGGGGAGTGCTCGACATCGATGTCGGCGGTGACGTCACCGCTGCGTGCGACCGTCGTGCCGGTCGGGGTCAGGTGCCAGGGGCCCTCGCCGAAGCGCGGGTGGCGGGGGTACTCCTCCTGGACGACGAGCTCGTTGCCGATGTCGCCGGGGCGCAGCAGCTCGCGGCCCCCCTCGGCCAGGGCCCTGAGGCCGCTGACGGCGCCGCCGCGGGCCGGGTCGACCGTCACCTCGTAGAACTCGTTGCGGATGGTCGTGCCCTCGCCGGGGAACCACTCGGGGACGCGACCCGCGGTCAGCGGCAGGGCCTTCAGGCCGAGGCCCGGGACCTCGGGTACGACGACCGTGAGCCTGCCGTCCTGCTCGCGTACGGCGGGCAGCGGCCGGGAGTCGTCGCCGAGGGGGACGAGACCCGGGTCGTCGACGGTGAGCACGTCCCGGCGCTGCCAGGTGGCGGAGTTGAAGACGACGAGGTCCGGCCCGCTCCCGGGCTGCACGCCGTCGGCGAGCGCCTGCGTGGCGTCGGCGTGCACGGTCTCGGCGAGGTCGGCCAGCTCCCGCCAGCCGGTCAGCAGGTCGATGTAGACCTGGTCGGACTCGGAGCCGGTGATGGCGTCGTGGTGAGCGCCGTACACCAACTGCCGCCAGGCCTTGTCCAGGGCCGCGTCCGGGTAGGGGTGCCCGGTGACCAGGGAGGCGAGGGTCGCCCAGGCCTCGGCGTCGGCGAGGAGCGTCTCGCCGTACCGCTGGGCCTGCTTGGTGTCGATGTAGGAGACGTCCTTGCCGGTGTAGACCGGGTTCATGTCGCGGGTCTGCGGCGAGGCCTTGCGGCCCTCGGCCGCCAGCTCGGCGCGCACGGCGGCGAAGAAGTCGCGGGGGATGCCGCTGACGAAGCGCGGCCAGACGTAACGGGCGTTCCAGTCGCGGTGGATGGCCATGACCCAGCGGCACGGCGGCGCGTAGTCCCCGCCGACCGGCAGCAGCACGTTGCGGGTGAGGGCGACCTGCTTGAGCCCCGTGAACAGCTTGAGGGCCTCGGCCTCCGCCTCGGGCAGCGTCGGCGCGTTGTCGATCCGCCAGCCCGCGCCGTAGTGGTTGACCATGTACGCGGTGAGGATGCCGCGCCCCGAGGGGGCGATCCAGTCGAACTCCGCCGGGAACTGCATCCGCTTCGGATCCCGCGGCTCCTCACCGAACACGGACAGCGTCGGCCCCCACTGGTGGAAGGGCCCGCGCGCCCACGAGCTGGAGCTGACCCCGGCGTCCGCCATCAGCCCGGGGAACTGCGGGTCGTGCCCGAAGGCGTCCAGCTGCCAGGCCGTCTCCGGGGAAGCCCCGAGGATCGCCCGCTGGTACCCGTCGCCGTACAGGGCGTTGCGTACGGTGGCTTCGGCGCCGGTGAGGTTGGTGTTCGGCTCGTTGTAGGTGCCGCCCATGATCTCGACCCGGCCGCTGCGGATCAGCTGGCGCAGGAAGGCGCGCTCCTCCGGGAAGGCGTCCCAGTACGGCTTGAGGTAGTCGACCTCCGCCAGGACGAAGGTGTACGCCGGGTCGCGCCGCGCGAGATCGCAGTGGGCGCGCACCAGGCTCATCCCGGACTGGCCGCGCGAGTCGAAGGTGCGGGCGGCCAGGCCGGTGACGGCCGTGTCGTCGGCGACGTCCCAGGTCTCGGTGTAGGCGGCCTGGGTGTTCCACCAGACGGGGTCGTAGTGGAAGTGGCTGACCATGAACATGGTCCAGCCCGGCTCGGCGACGGTGAACTCGCCGCCGAGGTACGCGACGTGGTCCCCGTCGGTGGCGGTGACCGTCATCGGGCCGCTCTCGCCCGTCACCGGGATCTCGGCGCGCACGGTGCCGTCCTCGCCGACGGTGACAGCCGTCTCCCCGACACCGAGGGCGGCCCCTTCGACGGTCAGCCGGATCGTACGGCCCGGTATGTGCTCGACCTCAACCGCCACCACCTGGTGCGGGGTCTCGGAGCTGCCGACGAACAACTCGGTCGACTCGACGGAGGTGACGCGCATGGGTCTCCTAGTGAGTGGAAGAGCCCCATCCTGCACCGCTTGGATGATTCAAACAACCACCTTCGAGTATCTCGGGTGGTTCATCCATGCATACCCGGCCTGGATCCGCCTGTGTCACCGGCCCCGGCGGCTCTTGCGCGCGTGCTGCGGGGTGATGTGGTCGGTCAGTGCCAGGGAGGCGCTGGAGCGCTGGTAGGTGAGCTGCGCGACCCGCACGTAGAGACAGTCGATCAGGACCAGCACGGAGTGCCTGCCGCCGATGCTGCCGGTGCGCCCGGGGAAGCCGGTCTCCGTGGGGGAGGCCGAGATGAGCCGGATGTCGGCGGTGCGGGCCAGCGGTGAGCGCGGGTCCGAGGTGATCGCCACGGTGGTCGCGCCCCGCTCGCCGGCCAGCTCCAGCGGCTCGATGGTCTCCCGGGTGGCCCCCGAGTGCGAGATGCCGATGGCCAGGTCGGCCGGCGTGAGCAGGGCGGCGGAAGTGGCGGCGCCGTGCACCTCGGACCAGCCGCGCACCGAGCAGCCGATCCGGAACAGCCGGATCTCGGTCTCCTGGGCCACCGCGCCGCTGCCGCCGACGCCGTACACGTCGATCCGGCGGGCCCGCGCCATCGCCTGGGCGGCGCGTTCCATGGCGTCCATGTCGATCCGGTCGATGGTCTGCTGCACCGCGCGCAGGTCGGCGGCGCCGACGACCTGGACGACCCGCTCCAGGTCGTCGTCCGGGGAGATGTCCGGGCCGATCTCGGCGCTGCCCCAGTCGGAGACCTCGCTGCGCCCGCGTTCCTGGGCCAGCTCGATCAGCAGGTGCTGATAGGAGTCGAGTCCGATGGCCCGGCAGAACCGCGTCACCGTGGCCTGGGACGTACCGGTACGGCGGCCCAGCTCGGCGGCCGAGCAGTGGGTGGCGGCGGCCGGATCCTCCAGGATCAGCTCGCCGACCTTCCGCAGGGAACCGGCCAGCCGGGGCAGCTCGGTGCGGATCAGTGTGGTGACGTCCGTCGCAGGCATGCAGAGAAGGTACCAGTCACCCATCTGTGCCTTGAGTGAATACCAGGACCGCTGTACGGTTTATCGATTCACTCGATGATGATTGTATGGTGGTTCAAGCCATCAGAAGGAGTGAAGCGTGTCCGTCGAGTCAGTCAGTGCCCAGAGCTTCGCCGAGCAGAGCCTGGCCGTTCTCCGTCACGTCACCGAGTCCGCGCGGGACGATGTGCGCCGCGCCGCCGAGCTGATCGTCGACTGTGTCCGCGCCGACGGTGTGGTCCAGGCGTTCGGAACCGGGCACTCGCAGGCGATGGTCCTCGAAGTCTCCGGCCGCGCGGGTGGACTGGTGCCGACGAACCGGCTCCAGATGGCCGACCTCGTTCTCTTCGGCGGCGACGACCCCGGAGTGCTGGACGATCCGCTGCTGGAGCGCGAGCCGGGCATCGCCGCGCGGCTCTACGACCTGGCCGCGCCGCGAGCCGAGGATCTCTTCGTGATCATCTCGAACTCCGGGGTGAACAGCGTCATCGTGGAGATGGCGCTCCACGTGAAGGAGCACGGGCACAAGCTCCTGGCGATCACGTCGCTCACGCACACCCGCGCCGTTCCTGCCGGGCATGCGAGCGGGAAGAAGCTGATCGACCTGGCCGACGTGGTGTTGGACAACGCGGCGCCCGTGGGGGACGCGATGCTCGGGCTGCCGGGTGGCGGTGCGGTGTCCGCGCTGTCCACGCTGACCGGGGTGACACTGGTGCAGATGGCGGTCGCCGAGGCGTCGGGCTTGTTGCTCGCGGCGGGGGAGATGCCGCCGGTGTACGTGTCGGCGAACGTGCCCGGTGGCTTCGAACGGAACCTGGAACTGGAGAAGAAGTACGCGGGGCGGATCCGGCGTACCGCAAGTTAGGGGTCGGGCGGGAAACTGCGGCTGGTGGGGGTGGCCGGGTACGAGGGCGAGGTCCCGCGGGCGGACCCGGACCGGGTGCGCGCCTACCTGCGCCGCCTGGTCGCGCTCGC
>NZ_JBEYFC010000263.1:0-12046 GCF_040634175.1 Streptomyces sp. NPDC007162 | reverse complement strand
GCCTGAACTGGAAGCGTGCGTCGATGGCCGGGGCCTTGGGCTACCACTCCACCGACCCCGATCGCGGGGCCCGCTTGTGCTTCCACCTCAAGCCCCGCCAGGCGCGGAACTGCAGCCTCCGGCGGGTGAACTGGCCGGGTGCGGCAGGAGTCTCGGCGCTCATGGAAAACAGCTCCCTGGTGCGGCGTTGCTGTGGTGATGGTGCTCTGTGGTGCGGTGCTGGTGTACCGCGCGTGAAGACCGCGGGAAGAAGGTGGAGGGCGGGGGTGCCGTCGGCTCCCCCGCCCGTCACGGAGTGCCTAGTAGCACTCCGCTCCCTTCGTCGAGATCGACATGTGCAGACCGCTCAGCTTGAAGGTTCCGGCGGTGGTGGCCCATGCCGTCTGCTTCACGCCGGACAGCGAGGCGTGGTCGGCCTCCTGGGCGAACCCGTTCGGGTTCGTCTGGCCGGCCTTGGCCTCGTCCGACTTGATGCCGGGACCCTTGGTCGAGCTGCCGGCCGCGACACCGATGTTGATGTTGGTGAACGTCGCGTCGGCGCTGAGGTCGTCGAGGTCGATGTACAGCTTGCTGGCCTCGACCGGCTTCGACGCGTCGGTGCCCGCGTGCAGGATCAGGCTGACGTTCCCGAAGATCGGGACGTTCGGCGTGACCACGGACTGGCACAGGTTGGTGATCTTCGCCGTGTTGAACGCCGAGACCGCCACCGGGTGGATCGTCTTGTCACCGGCGAGGGTGACACCCGAGTCGACGGCACCGTACTGGACGAAGCCGTCACCTTCGAGCTGGTCGGCCGTGACCTTGAACTGCTGGCCCGACACGCTGAACGACGCGGCGAGAGCACCCTGCGCGAGGGCGACACCTATACACGCCGTGGCGGCGACGCTGGGCACCATGACCACAGCGAACCGCTTCCATCTGGTCCCGCCACGCACCTGGGACTCCATATTTCCTCCTTCTCGGACGTACATCTCCTGGCCCGGAATCGCCGCTGTCGGCGGCTCGGCCGGGCAGGGATGGGAGAAGTGCTACGTCCTCGGAAGGGGAGCGCCCGCGCTCAAAGGCGCGAACCGCACCTCGATCACCGGCGATCACCCCCGAGCGACAACCACTGGTCGCGCCTGACACGCATCACGCACAACCTTGCCGGACAGGCTTCGCCAGCAGGCGAAGACCCCCCTGCCCAAGAGCCGGCGTCACTGCCGCCGACTCTGCTCGGTGGGGACCCAGATGAACCCGTGAGCCCGACCGGCTGTCGGGGTACGGGAATGGACCGAGCGTCGCCGATCGTGGTGCATTCTCGGCGCCCGCACAAGGGGCTTCGTTACTGGGTAGTAACGGCGGGATAACCGATGGACGACCCGCCGGTCTCGGAGTGCGACGCTGGGTACCGTCGAGGGGCGGAACAAAACTGTTGGTACTTGGACGGAACCAGACAGGTCAACGCCCTTGTTTTACTGCGAGTAACAGCGGCCGCGATTGCCAAGATTTGGCAAAGAGCAGCCGCTGTGACCTCTTGTCGGCCAATCTTTCACTCGGGCATCACATGACGTGACGTTTAGCGACTGGTCAGAACCCGGTTCAGAACAGCGCCCGCGCCAACGCCCGGCGCGCGCCCACGACTCGCGGGTCGTCGGTGCCGACCACCTCGAAGAGTTCGAGCAGCCGCCGCCGTGCGGCGTCCCGGTCGTCCCCCGCGGTCCGCTGCACGGTCTCGATCAACCGCCCGAAGGCGTCCTCGACATGCCCGCCCACCAGGTCCAGGTCGGCCGCCGCGATCTGCGCCCCGGCGTCGGCCGGCTTCTCGGCCGCGTCCCTGCGCACCTGCTGGGGGTCCATCCCCTGCACCCGCTGGAGCAACTCGGCCTGCGCGAGCCCCAGCTTGGCCTCAGTGTTGGCCGGGTCGTCGCTCAGCACGTTCTGGTACGCCCGGACCGCACCGCCGAAGTCACCGGCGTCCAGCGCCTGCACGGCGGCTTCGAGGAGCGCGTCGTACGGCCCGGCCGGCGCCGCGGCCGGCGGCTGGGCGCCCGGCTGCGCGTCGGCGTCGACGACGAGTCCGGTGAGCCCGAACCGCTGCTCGGCGACCTGGATCAACTGGTCGAGGGTGCCCCGGATCTGCTCCTCGCCCGCCGCCCCCTGGAAGAGCGGCAGCGCCTGCCCGGCGACGACCGCGAAGACGGCCGGGATCCCCTGGATCCCGAACTGCTGCATCAGCATCTGGTTGGCGTCGACATCGATCTTGGCCAGCAGGAAGCGGCCGTTGTACTCGACGGCGAGGCGCTCCAGGACCGGGCTCAGCTGCTTGCAGGGCTGACACCACTCGGCCCAGAAGTCGATGACGACGGGGACTTCGGCGGACCGCTGCAGGACATCGCGCTCGAAGCCTGCTTCGTCGACGTCGATGACCAGGTCGGCCGGGGCGACGGCGCCGGCACCACCCTGCCGGGCCGTTTCGGCGCGCGTCTGCTCGGCCTTGGCCTTGGCCTCCTGGGCCGCCTTCACCGCGGCGAGGTCGACGACGCCGCTCATGGACATGTTCCGTGGCTGCATGCGTCTATCCTCCCCCGTTCCCGCGCGTGTGTGAAAAGCGTGGTGAAAGCCGGGTCCGCGGTGCGGTGCGGACGAGCTCAGCTTTCGCTACGACCCGTAGCGTAATGCCACCGGGTCCTCGCGCGACACCGATTCCCGGTGATCTCCCTCACGACCTCTGGCGAACCGCCGGTTATGGTCGAGGGATGCAGAGCCGCACCCCCGCCGGTCGTACCGGCCGCCCGCGCAGCGCCGCCGCGGACGCGGCGATCCTGGCGGCGACGCGGCAGGCACTGGTGGAACTGGGCTGTTCCAAGCTCACGTTGGGGGACGTGGCTACCCGGGCCGGCGTCGCGAAGACCACGCTCTACCGCCGCTGGGCGGGCAAGAACGAGCTGGTCGTGGACGCGGTGGCGGAGCTCTTCGACGAACTCGAACTGCCCGACCGCGGCAGTCTGGCAGACGACATCGAGGGCGTGGTGCTCCAGTTCGCGGCCATCCTGGACCGCCCGGAGGCGAAGAGCGGGCTGATGGCGGCGGTGGCCGAGTCGACCCGGGACGAGGCACTGCGGGAACGCATTCGCACCTCGATCGTGGACCGCCAGAAACGGCTGGTCCTGGAGGGCCGGGAGCGCGCCCAGCGGCGCGGGGAACTCCCCGCGCAGCCCGACCCGTACGAGGCGGACCGCACGGCGGACCTCATCTTCGACGTGGTGGCGGGGTCGGTGGTGCACCGCGCCCTGGTGAGCGGCAAACCGGCGGACGAGGAGTGGGCGCGCGGCCTGACCAGGATCCTGCTGCTGGGCCTGGCGGGCGCGGCGGGGGACGCCGCGCCGTGACGACGGTGCCGCCACCCCTTTCCACGACATACCCGCGCGGGACGCGGTCCTCGCCGCGGGCGCGCTCCGCGGGCGTGCTCGCGGAGCGCGGGACACCCGCCCGGACCCGGTCCCCGGAGACGTCGCGGAGTCCGGCGGGCATCCTGAGCATCCGCGAACCGGGCGCCTAGAACCCCGGCGGCTCCGTGTACACCCCCCACTCGTCCCGCAGCGCCCCGCAGATCTCGCCCAGGGTGGCCTCCGCGCGTACCGCGTCGAGCATCGGGGGGATCATGTTGGCGCCGGAGCGGGCGGCGGCCAGTACGGCGTCCAGGGCGGTGCGCACCGCGCCGTCGCCCCGCGCGGCCTTCCGCTCGCCCAGCACCCGTACCTGCTCCCGCTCCACCTCGTGCGAGACCCGCAGGATCTCCAGGTCCCCGGTGACGGAACCGGTGTGCACGTTGACGCCGACGACCCGCTTGTCGCCCTTCTCCAGCGCCTGCTGGTACCGGAAGGCGGACTCGGCGATCTCCCCGGTGAACCAGCCGTCCTCGATGCCCCGCAGGATCCCGGAGGTGATCGGCCCGATCGGGTGCCGTCCGTCCGGGTGGGCCCGCAGTCCGCGCTCCTTGATCTGGTCGAAGATCTTCTCGGCGTCGGCCTCGATCCGGTCGGTGAGCTGCTCGACGTACCAGGAACCGCCCAGCGGGTCGGCCACGTTGGCGACCCCGGTCTCCTCCATGAGCACCTGCTGGGTGCGCAGGGCGATCTCGGCGGCCTGCTCGCTGGGCAGCGCGAGGGTCTCGTCGAGGGCGTTGGTGTGCAGCGAGTTGGTCCCGCCGAGCACCGCCGCGAGCGCCTCCACGGCCGTGCGCACCACGTTGTTGTACGGCTGCTGGGCGGTCAGCGAGACCCCCGCGGTCTGGGTGTGGAAGCGCAGCCACTGCGACTTCTCGGACCGGGCGCCGTACACGTCCCGCAGCCACCGGGCCCAGATCCGGCGCGCGGCACGGAACTTGGCGATCTCCTCGAAGAAGTCGACGTGGGCGTCGAAGAAGAAGGAGAGGCCGGGCGCGAAGACGTCGACGTCGAGGCCGCGGCTGAGGCCCAGTTCGACGTACCCGAAGCCGTCGGCGAGCGTGTACGCCAGTTCCTGCGCGGCCGTCGCGCCCGCCTCGCGGATGTGGTACCCGGACACCGACAGCGGCTTGTACGCGGGGATGCCGGCCGCGCAGTGCTCCATCAGGTCGCCGATGAGGCGCAGATGGGGCTCGGGCTGGAAGAGCCACTCCTTCTGGGCGATGTACTCCTTGAAGATGTCCGTCTGGAGCGTGCCGTTGAGGACCGCCGGATCGACGCCCTGCCGTTCGGCGGCGACCAGGTACATGCAGAAGACCGGTACCGCGGGCCCGCTGATGGTCATGGACGTCGTCACGTCGCCCAGCGGGATGTCCTTGAACAGGACCTCCATGTCGGCGGCGGAGTCGATGGCCACCCCGCAGTGCCCCACCTCGCCGAGCGAGCGCGGGTCGTCCGAGTCGCGGCCCATGAGCGTCGGCATGTCGAAGGCGACGGACAGGCCGCCGCCGCCGTTGCCGAGGATCATCTTGTAGCGCTCGTTGGTCTGCTCGGCGTTGCCGAACCCGGCGAACTGGCGGATGGTCCAGGTCCGCCCGCGGTAGCCGGTGGGATACAGCCCGCGCGTGAAGGGGTACTCACCCGGCCAGCCGATCCGCTCGAATCCCTCGTACGTGTCACCCGGCCGGGGCCCGTAGGCCGGCTCGACGGGGTCACCGGAGAGCGTGGTGAAGTCGGCGTCCCGCTTACGGGCCGCGTCGTAGCGGGCCTGCCAGCGTCGGCGGCCCTCCTCGATGGTGTCAGCGTCCATACCCTCGAATTTACTAGGACGTCCAAGTAAATGTCGATGGAGAACCGCCGCACGGGTGTCCGTACGGCGGTGTGTTCCGGGTCTCAGGCCTTGGCCGCGACCGGCGAGGGCTCGGTCACCTTGGCGTCGAGCTCACGGGTGACCTTGCGCTCCACGAAGAAGGCGGCCGTCGGGATCGTGCCCGCCAGCAGCACCCACAGCTGCTTGCCGACCGGCCACTTCGCCTTGGAGCCCAGGTCGAAGGCGAAGACCAGGTAGACGACGTACAGCCAGCCGTGCGCGATGGCGACGACCCGCGTGACGTCGGCCGCACCGTCGATGTCCAGCCCGTACTTGGCGATCATGCTCAGGCACAGCAGCACCAGCAGCACACCGGTGACATAGGCCAGGACGCGGTAGCGGGTCAGCACGCTCTTTTTCATGGGGACGAGCGTAACCACCCGTTCCGGGAGATCTTGCCCCGGGGCACCGCTCGGCGGACGGCGCGTTCAGTCCTCGTCGAAGTCGTGCGCGGCGACCCTGAGCGGCCGCAGCATCGCGAAGATCTCGCCGCACTCCTCGGCGTCGTACGCGCCGAGCCCGAAGTCCATCGCCATCAGGTCGCGGGTGGCCGCCTCGACGACCTCGCGGCCCTTCTCGGTGATCGTGGCGAGCGTGCCGCGGCCGTCGTTGGGGTTGGGCCGCCTGGCGACCAGACCCGACTTGACCAGCCGGTCGACCGTGTTCGTCACCGAGGTGGGATGCACCATCAGACGTTCACCGATCTTCGACATCGGCAGCTCGCCGGCCTTGGAGAAGGTGAGCAGGACCAGCGCCTCGTAGCGCGCGAAGGTCAGCCCGTACGGCTTGACCACGGCGTCGACCTCGGCCAGCAGGATCTGCTGGGCCCGCATGATCGACGTGATCGCGGCCATCGACGGGACGCTCCCCCAGCGCTGCTTCCAGAGGTCGTCGGCACGGGCGATGGGGTCGAAGGGGAGACTGAGTGGCTTGGGCACGACCCCGACCCTACCGGCCGGTCATATAGCGGTCAGCCGCGTCTCGGCTTTCGGTCACCTGCGACCCCCGAGGCACGGGGCCGGGGACGACGGAGCACCCCGGCCCGTGGCGGCCCGGGGTGCTCTGTGCCGTCGGCTATCCGGCGAGGTGCCGCTCGACCGTCGCCACCTTGCTGGTGAGGCCGTCGGTGACGCCGGGCCGGATGTCCGCCTTGAGGACCAGGGAGACCCGCGGGGCGCGCGCCTCCACGGCGGCGACGGCGCGCCTGACGACGTCCATCACCTCGTCCCACTCACCCTCGACCGAGGTGAACATGGCGTCGGTGCGGTTGGGCAGCCCGGACTCGCGTACGACCCGGACGGCGTCGGCCACGTACTCCCCCACGTCCTCGCCGACGCCCAGCGGCGTCACGGAGAAGGCGACGATCACGCGTTCACCACTCCCTCGTTGCGGGCGCGGGCCGCGATGACCGCGTCCTCGGCCTCGCGGCGCAGCTTGCGCTCCGCGAAGAAGCCGCCGGTCGGCAGCACGGAGAGCACGAAGTAGAAGGCGGCGGTCTTCGCGGACCACTTGGTGCGGTTCCAGGCGTCGGCCCAGAAGACCACGTACAGGATGAACAGGACACCGTGGACCGCGCCCATCACGGGCACCGCGTTGAAGTCCGTGGTCCGCTTCAGCACCGAGCAGACGAGGAGGATCAGGAAGGAGACGGCCTCCGGGGCGGAGACCAGGCGCAGGCGGCGGATGGCGGTGGCGGTCTTGATGTCCACGGGTCACCTTCGGTGGGAGAGACGTCCACTCTTTGTGAACGCGAGCACAAACGTCCCCCCATTGTGGCAAAGGAGCCGCGCGGGCCCGGCTCGGGGGGTGGCCCCCTAGGGGACGGATCCGGGGTGACGTCCACCCGTGGGACCTGTCGCCGCCGTCGGGCTGCGGCTACCTTCGCTGCGTGGCGATGTTCCGACTCCAGGGCAGCAAGGTGCTCGCCGTCGAGATGACCGGGGACGCCGTGAAGGCGAAGAACGGCTCGATGGTCGCGTACGACGGGCAGATGACGTTCAAGAAGATGACGGGCGGCGGCGAGGGGCTGCGGGGGATGGTGACCCGGCGGCTCACCGGCGAGCAGATGACGGTGATGGAGGTGAAGGGGCACGGGACGTGCTGGTTCGCGGACCGGGCGTCCGAGATCAACCTGGTCGACCTCCAGGGCGACAAGCTGTACGTCGAGTCCAGCAACCTGCTGGCGACCGACGCGGGCCTGCGCACCGGCACGACGTTCACCGGCCTGCGCGGCGCCTCCCAGGGCAACGGCCTGTTCACGACGACGGTCGAGGGCCACGGCCAGGCCGCGATCATGTCGGACGGCCCGGCGGTGGTGCTCCGGGTGAGTGCGCAGTACCCGCTGACCGTCGACCCCGGCGCGTACATCGCCCACCAGGGCAACCTCCGCCAGTCCTTCCAGTCGGGTGTGACGTTCCGCACGTTCCTCGGGGAGGGCGGCGGCGAGGCCTTCCAGATCCGGTTCGAGGGGGACGGGTTGGTGTACGTACAGCCGAGCGAGCGGAACACGATCGCGGGGGACGTGTGAGATGGCCCTGCGCGAGGTGAACTCCAAGATGGTGGAGGCGACCGTCGTCCCCGGGCAGCGGCTGTTCAGTCAGCGCGGGGCGATGCTCGCCTACAAGGGCGAGGTGTCCTTCACCCCCAACATCCAGGGCGGCCAGGGCGGGGTGATGTCGATGCTCGGCCGCCGGGTCGCGGGCGAGGCGACCCCGCTCATGACGGTCGAGGGCAGCGGCACGGTCTTCTTCGGGCACGGCGGCCACCACGTCCAGGTCATCACCCTGACCGGCGACACGCTCTACGTCGAGGCCGACCGGCTGCTCGCCTTCGAGGGGACGCTCCAGCAGGGCACGATGTTCATGGGCTCGCAGGGCGGGGTGATGGGCATGGTGCGCGGCCAGGTCACCGGCCAGGGCCTGTTCACCACCACCCTCAAGGGCCATGGCGCGGTCGCCGTGATGGCCCACGGCGGGGTCTTCGAGATCCCGGTCACCCCGCAGCGCCCGGTCCACGTCGATCCACAGGCCTACGTCGCCCACCACGGCGACGTACGCAACAAGCTGTCCACGGCGCTCGGCTGGCGGGACATGGTGGGCCGCGGCTCCGGCGAGGCGTTCCAGCTGGAGCTCAGCGGCAACGGGACGGTGTACGTGCAGGCGTCGGAGGAGAAACTGTGAGCGCATACGGTGCCGCCGGGCCGGTCGTGCACGACCCGATGACGCTGCCCGTCGACGACAACGTCAACAAGTACACCTTCTGCGTGGAGCTCAAGGGGAGCCAGTGGTTCCTGCAGAAGGGGAAGATGATCGCCTACTACGGCTCGATCGACTTCAACGGCGTGGGACACGGCCGCCTCGACCGTTTGGTCCGCACTTCCTTCCATTCGCCTCTGCACGCGAGCGACTGGGTGGTGGCGGAGGGCTCGGGCCGGATGCTCCTCGCCGACCGGGCCTTCGACGTCAATTCGTACGACCTGGACGACGGCAACCTGACCATTCGCTCCGGCAACCTGCTCGCTTTTCAGCCAAGTCTCGCGCTCAAGCAGTCCATCGTCCCCGGTTTTCTGACCCTTATCGGAACCGGAAAGTTTGTGGCCGCGTCCAACGGCCCGGTGGTGTTCATGGAACCCCCGATCCGGGTGGACCCGCAGGCCCTGGTGGGGTGGGCCGACTGCCCCTCCCCCTGCCACCACTACGACCACGCCTATCTGACCGGCGTGATGGGCGGTCTACGTGCGATGACGGGCCTCGGCGGGGCCTCCGGGGAGGAGCACCAGTTCGAGTTCGTGGGGGCCGGCACGGTGCTGCTCCAGTCCACCGAGACCCTGATGGCGGAGCAGGCCACGGGAGCGGTTCCGCACGAGCCCGGGGTACCCGGTGGTGGAGGCGCTTTCACGGGGACTCCACAGCAACAGGGCACACCGCGCCTTCCCGGACAGCTGGGGGACCTCCAGCGTCGCTTCGGGCTGTGAGCGGTAGTCTGCGGAGTGTGACCTCGAACGCGTGCGCACAGTCACACCACCCTCACTAGTTCGCCTTTCAACATTTTAGGTAGACTTCATTCATGGAGACCGAGACGGCCACGCGCTGGCTGACCGATGCGGAGCAGTGCGCCTGGCGCACCCACCTGGAGGTCAACAGGCTGCTGACGTACCAGCTCGAAAAGGATCTGCAGCCCTTCGGCCTGACGATGAACGACTACGAGATCCTGGTGAACCTGTCCGAGTCCGAGGACTACCGGATGCGCATGAGCGACCTCGCGTCCGCCACGCTCCAGTCCAAGAGCCGGCTCTCTCACCAGATCACCCGCATGGAGAACGCGAACCTGGTCCGCCGGGAGAACTGCGAGTCGGACCGCCGAGGACTGTACGCCGTCCTCACCGAGCACGGCATGGAGACGATGAAGAAGGTGGCGCCACATCATGTCGCCTCCGTGCGACGGCACTTCATCGACCTGCTGTCGCCGGAGGCACTGACCGAGCTGGACAAGGGCCTGAAGCCCATCGCCGAGCACCTGCGGGGACAGCGCGGGCGCCCGTGACAGGGCACGGCGGCTGAAGGCGGCGGACGGGAGTTCAGGTCTCGTCCGCCGTTTGCCGCGGCGCCCGGGGGGGGCTAGCCCTCCGTCAGTCCCGCCACCAGTTCGTCCGCCGCGCGGTAGGGGTCGAGGTCGCCGGCCACGATGCGCTCCGCGAGCGCACCCAGATGGCGGTCCCCGTGCAGGTCGCCGATGCGTTCGCGCAGCGCCGTCACCGCGATCGTCTCCACCTCCCGGGAGGCGCGGGCCAGCCGGCGCTCCGCCAGGACGCCCCGCTCCTCCATCCACGCGCGGTGCTTCTCCAGGGCCGCCACGAGCTCGTCGATGCCCTCGGCGCGCGCCGCGACCGTCCTGACGACGCTCGGGCGCCAGTCGCCGGGGCCGCGGGACTCGCCGAGGCCCAGCATGTGGTTCAGCTCGCGGGCCGTGGCGTCCGCGCCGTCGCGGTCCGCCTTGTTGACGACGTACACGTCGCCGATCTCCAGGATTCCGGCCTTGGCCGCCTGGATGCCGTCGCCCATGCCGGGGGCCAGCAGGACGACCGAGGTGTCGGCCTGGGAGGCGATCTCGACCTCCGACTGACCGACGCCCACGGTCTCCACCAGGATCACGTCGCAGCCCGCCGCGTCCAGGACCCGGATCGCCTGCGGGGCCGCCCAGGCGAGGCCGCCGAGGTGGCCCCGGGTGGCCATCGAGCGGATGTAGACGCCCGGGTCCGAGGCATGGTCGGACATCCGGACGCGGTCACCGAGGAGGGCGCCGCCCGAGAAGGGCGAGGACGGGTCGACGGCCAGGACGCCGACCCGCTTCCCCTGTTTGCGATAGGCACTGACCAGTGCCGAGGTGGAGGTCGACTTGCCGACGCCCGGCGAACCGGTCAGGCCCACCACATACGCGTTGCCCGTCAGTGGCGCGAGCGCCGCCATGACCTCCCTGAGCTGCGGTGACGCCCCCTCCACCAGCGAGATCAGCCGGGCCACCGCACGCGGTCGGCCCTCCCTGGCCTGAGCCACCAGCGTGGCGACGTCCTGCATCACAGCTCCGTTCGCTGAAGAAACGTACTCAGGCCTTCGGTACCCGCACGATCAGCGCGTCACCCTGCCCGCCGCCACCGCACAGCGCCGCCGCGCCGACCCCGCCGCCCCGGCGCTTGAGCTCCAGGGCCAGGTGCAGCACGAGCCGCGCGCCGGACATGCCGATGGGGTGGCCCAGGGCGATGGCGCCACCGTTGACGTTCACCCTTTCCGTGGACACGCCGAGGTCCTTCATTGACTGCACGGCGACCGCGGCGAAGGCCTCGTTGATCTCGATGAGGTCCAGGTCGCCGACGCCCAGACCCTCCTTCTTCAGGGCGTGGGCGATGGCGTTGGACGGCTGCGACTGCAGCGAGTTGTCCGGCCCGGCCACGTTGCCGTGGGCGCCGATCTCGGCGAGCCACTGCAGGCCCAGCTCCTCGGCCTTGGCCTTGCTCATCACGACCACGGCCGCCGCACCGTCGGAGATCTGCGAGGAGGAACCGGCGGTGATGGTGCCGTCGCGGGTGAAGGCGGGCCGCAGCTTGCCGAGGGACTCCACGGTGGTGTCGCCGCGGATGCCCTCGTCCTTGCTGAAGACGACCGGCTCGCCCTTGCGCTGCGGGATCTCCACCGGGGTGATCTCGGCCTCGAAGACGCCGTTCTTCTGCGCGGCGGCGGCCCGCTGGTGGGACAGGGCGGCGATCTCGTCCTGCTCGGGGCGCTGAATGCCGAGGCGCGTGTTGTGCTTCTCCGTGGACTCGCCCATGGCGATGTTCTCGAAGGCGTCCGTGAGGCCGTCGTACGCCATCGCGTCTAGCATCTCGATCGCGCCGTACTTGAAGCCCTCGCGGGACTTGGGGAGCAGGTGCGGGGCGTTGGTCATGGACTCCTGGCCGCCCGCGACCACGATGTCGAACTCACCCGCGCGGATCAGCTGGTCGGCGAGGGCGATGGCGTCGAGGCCGGACAGGCACACCTTGTTGACGGTGAGCGCCGGGACGTTCATCGGGATGCCGGCCTTCACGGCGGCCTGGCGTGCGGGGATCTGGCCGGCGCCCGCCTGGAGCACCTGGCCCATGATCACGTACTGCACCTGGTCGCCCCCGATCCCCGCACGGTCGAGGGCGGCCTTGATCGCGAAGCCGCCGAGGTCGGCTCCGGAGAAGGACTTCAGCGAGCCCAGCAGTCGTCCC
>NZ_JBEYFC010000262.1:0-12059 GCF_040634175.1 Streptomyces sp. NPDC007162 | reverse complement strand
ACGTCACCCACGCCCACTTCCAGGCCGGTGACACCGTCGTCGTCCTCAAGGGGGTGGCCGGCGGGGAACTATGTGGCGACGCGATGCGCGTGGTCGCCCCGTCCTGGCACACCCCGACCGACGAGGACGGGTGGCGGCTGCGGGATGCGACCGGCGGTGCCCAGTCCTACGTCACCGCCCACCCCCGCTACCTCGTGCACCTCTCGCGCCGCTGCCCGGACTGCCTGATCCACCTGCGGGCCATGGAGGAGACGCTCCTGGCCCGGTTCGCCGGCCGCGACGAGCTGATCGACTGCGGCTGGTACACCACCACCGCCCTGGGCCAGCTCGTGCACATCGCCGATATCCGCAGCGGCCGGTGATCGCCGTCGGGCCCAACGCCCAACGATCTCCCCGGGAGAAACGTCTCCTTGCCCCGTACTGACCGCTTCCTGGACATCCGCCGCGACCCGCACTCCGACGAACTCCTCGCCCGCGGCGGTGACTCCGAGGCCCACAGCATCCTTCAGCGCGCGGGTTTCGTCGCCGTCGTCCGCCTCCACGAGTCCTACCACCGGGCCCCCGCCGCCCTCGCCAAGGACGACGAGTCCCGCCTCGCCACCAACGCCGTCGCACGCCTGCGGGCAGCCGGGTACCACGTCGACTGCGACCCGCACTTCGACTCCGATGCCCGGCCCGTGCGCTATCCCGCCCTCGGCTCCTCGGTCTCCCGCCTCGCCGAGCGTCTGCGTGAAGCCACCGACACCGACGAAGCAGCCCGGATCCTCACCGAACTGACCGCGCCTCACGACGGCGTCCTCGCCGGGCTGGATGACACCCTCGGCGCCCTGGCGGAGTTCTTCGACGGCCTCGGCAACCCCTCCGACCCCTACACCGCCCGGCGCCTGCGCTACCTCGCCGACGAATACGTACGCGTCATCCGCTCCGACCTCGCACACGCCCGCGAGCGGCTGGCCGACCGGTACGCCCCTCACCCCGGCCGCCGGGCCTGTCTCGAACAGGTTCCCGACCACGAGACCGAACGCTCCGCGGTGTGCGCCTGCCCACCACCGCCGCGTGCACTGCCGGCCCCGGCGCCACCGCCCGTCAGTGCCACCCGCCTGCGCCGCTGACCCCCTGCAACTGCCCAAGGACACCATGCACGACCATGACACCTCCGAGCGCCTCGCCTCGTACGCCGACGTTCTCGCCGGTGAACTCCCCGACACCTGGACGAGCTCCTACCTGGAGCCGGATGCCAAGGACGACCTCGCCGAACTCGCCGAGCGCATATGGGACCTGGACCTGGTCGCCGCCTCCCTCGCCGAGCACCCGCTGAAGCAAGCGGCCGTCCTGAGCCGGCCCGACGGCGCGCAGCTCGTCATTGTGGACCGGTACGACGAGCGCGACGGGTTCCTCGTCGCCGCCGTCGCCCCGCACGCCCTGCCCAACGAGGCGTACCGCGCCGTCCGCGAGCCCAACGGCATCGCCCTGGCGGACGACCCGTTCCTGGGCGCCGAGCAGATAGCCGGCGACCTGCTCGCCCGCTACGACAGCGCCCTCGCCCAGGCCCGCCACCACGCCCTGGGCCACATCCGGCCCTCCCAGCCGGACCGGGTCGTCCTGACCTGGCAGCCGGACGGCAGCATCGCCACCGCACCCGCCGACGACCGCTCCAGCGCTGTCCTGACAGCCCACGGCTTCGTCCATGATCCGCAGAGCGGCATCTACCGCCTGAGCGGTGACGACACCCAGGTCCAGGCCCGGACCCTGCGCGAGATCGGCCCGCGGCTGGACGCGCTCGGCATCGGCATCGCTCTGCAGCATCCCGCGGGCCGGACCGCGCCCGCCGCCGCGCCCGCTACCGCGTCGCCCGTCCCCGCCAACGCGCGTACGACGACCGCCCGGTCTCGGTGACGCAGACGGAGCCCGACTTCTGGGTGCTGGAGTACGTCACCATCACCAGGGACCCTCGCACCGGCCTGGTCGTGGCCGTCGATGGCACCGAGCAGGCCGCGGACATTCTCCAGCGAACCGGGGGCTTCCTCTCCGCCCCCGGCCCGCGTGGGGACTATCACCGGCTTCCGCACGGCCTGCCCGTGGAGCAGCAGCGGCTGAAGGCGACCGCTGCCTCGCACGCTCTGCTCGCCGCCGGGCACAGCGTCTACCTCGACCCCGCACTGAACATGCTGGTCGTCCCGGACGGTGAACGCGAGGCCGCCCTGCGCTATCTGGCGGGACTCGCCGAGCGAGCCGCTACCGCAACCACCGGCAGCGAGGTGGCCGAGGTCCTCACCGAGATCGCCGCCCCCCGTCCAGGGGCTGCTGCCCCTCGTCAGAGAAGTCGTCGTCCGCGTCTGGATCGCCGCAGACGACTTCCAGGAGACCGCGCCCGCCGGGAAGACCGATCCCCTCGCGCGGCTCGGAAGCACCGCCACCTCTATGAGCGAGGCCGCGCGCGCCATCCTCCACGCCCGCAACCACGCCGTACGCTCTGGACAGCGGCCGGTCACTGCCTCACCATCGCCGGCGGGCCGCGCCCGGCCTGCGGAATCGCGCTGCCGCTGACCGCGGAGAGCCTCACGGCTAACCTGGCCGACGGATGCGGCAAGGACGTCAAGACCTACATCAAGGCCCTGACGGCCAATCGGTTCCCCCATTGCCTGCGCGTCGGCCGACGCACCCCGTATGGCGCCTGGGCGGTCCCGGTACCGCGGCGGGACCGCCCATCTCACCGACCTTGAACCGGAGAAGCCCGTAGCAACCCGCACACCCCCACCGATCAGCAACCGGCTCAAGCCCCGACTCGCCACGGCCCTCTTCCGCCGCTATCTGCGCTCCTGCATTCCGACCGGCCCCGACCACACCTCCCCGCTGGCCGAAGGCCGTCCTCGCCGAGACACAGCGCCTCGGGCAACGCCACCGCCACTGACCGTCCACCGACCCGGAGGAGCATGACCCACCCCACCCCCTACCTGGTGCAACTGGCCGACGCCATCGCCCGCCAGCTCGGCCAGCTCACCGACCACCTCTCGCAGCTTCCCCCGCCCCAGGCCGCGCAGGTCATCGCCCGCGTGCTCGACCCGGACAACGGAATCCTCGGCGGCGTCACCCATCTCGTCGCCACCGGCAGCGTGTTCGCCAAGGACCAGGCAGAGCGCGGCGCGCTCCCCGCGGAGGTGTGGCTCGCCCTGGGCCGTGCCTCCAACGAACTCGGCGACATCACCCTCGATCTGGACGAACACAAAGACACCCTCCAGACCGTCGGCGCCCGGCCCGCCACGACTGCGGCGAAGCCCCCGGCGCCCGCACCGCTCGTCGTCCGGCGCCACCGGTGAAGAAGAAGCAGTGGCAGGGCTGGGGCCCCGGCGAGCAGGCCGAGCAGCACTACCTCGTCCAGCCCCGTGCGCTCGCCGGCGGCGGCGATGTCCGGCACGTCTCGGAGTTCCTGCGCGCCTCGGGATGGCGGGACAAGTCCAGGTCCGGTGGCCCCTTACTCGTGGAGAGCCCGGACCGCACCGTCCGTGTCGCCTACGACCCCTACAGCCTTCCCGGCGGATGGACCCTCCACGGCCGGGCAGGCAGGGCGAACGGCGAGTGGTACGCCCACCTGGGCCGGCAGACCCCGGTGGAGATCCTCGCGGGTCTGACCGACGCCCTCACCCGCCCCCGCTCCGCCCACGCCCCCAACATCTGGGCCCCGCTGCTGGAGCAGGACTGGCACACGCGGTTCGAGGGCCAGGACTACACGACGACGAGCCCCGACGGCACCGCGTGGCTACAGTACTGGCAGAGCCCCGACGGGGCGGCGATGTGGTGGACCGGCGCGTAGGACACACAGGGCAACAGCTGGACGGCCACCTTCACGCCGAACACCCCGATGCACCTGGTGCAAGCCTTCTCCAGCGAACTCGCCAGCCCTGACCCCGTGATGCGCCCGCGCGGACGCGTGCCGATGAGCGCGCGGATCCGTACCTGGTCGGTGTCCGTGAAGCCCTCCCAGCTCAGTGCCTGGCAGCAGGCCCGTATCACGGCGGCCCGCGCCGCCACCTGGGCCCGCAACAGCGCCCATAGCACCAGGCCGAGCACGACCGCCCGCCCCTACACCCCGGCCGGCGGCGCACACACCCGCCGCTGCCCGCGACCGTCCCGCCCCGAGGAGCCCGATGCCCGCACTCACCCCGGACATGATCCGCGCCCTGACCGAAACGCTCGCGGACCTCACCGACTACCTGCGCGAGAACCCCGACCCCGCACAAGCCCTCGCCCTCGTCGAGCCTCTCCTCGACGAGTACACGGGACTGCCTGCCCAGTTCGCCGACACGCTGCGCGCCCTCGCCCGCACCGTACAGGAGAACCGTGACACACCGCGCACGGCGCACGGCGACCTTCTGATCACCGAACTGCGCACGGCCGCGTGGGAACTGGCCGACCAGCACACCCTCCACTACGTGCTGGACGATCTCCGCGACCTGTACGGCAGTTCGCCGACGAGCGAGCGGGAGTCCTGCCCGTGTCGCTGAGCGAACGACAGCTCGCCGCCTTCGCCGACAAGCACGCCTGGCGGATCCCTTTCGACACCAGCCCCCGCCATCTCGCCGGTCCCGGCGACCCACGGCACATCACCCACGGGCTGGCCGTCGCCGGATGGCAGCGCACCTCCGACCCGCTCAGCCCCGAGATAGTGCTCACCAGCCCCGACCACCGCTACAGCCTCGGCTTCGATCCGGGAGCCGGCATGTTCGCCTGGTGGCGGCTGTGGGCGGAACGCACGGACAATGAACACGGCTGGTACGCCCACTTCGGCGAACTCGCCCCCGCTGAGATCATCTGCGGCCTCACCGACGCCCTCGTCGCCTCCACGCCCCCGACAGACGCCACCCCTTTGGACGTGCTCGACGCCGCGGGCTGGCTCATCGACGCTCAGGGCGCGGCCAGTTCGCCGGACGGAACGTGTCGCGTTGAACGGCGTACCGAAGAACGCGACGACTCCGAGGTGTCCTGGCACATCGAGGTGCGGGATCCCGACCGAGGACGCTTCGGTCCCCGCCTGTGGGAGGCCCGGTTCGCCGCCCGCACACCCCGGCCACTGGTCAACGCCCTCGTCACCGCGCTCGCCGACCCCAGCCCCCTGCAGCGCGGCATGCACGATCGCACCGCCCACTACAGCGTCGTCCAGGAGCCCAGCCCGCTCACCCCCAAGCAGGTGGTCGAGGCACACACCGCCCGGCTCGACGCGATCCGGGCCCGGGCGCGCGCCGCCCGGCGCCAGAACAGCCGGTCCGCCACGCCCCCTGCCCCAGACGCCGCCCGGACACCGGCGCGCCGCTGACCTGGAAGGACACCCTGCCCATCCCCCTCTTCGACCACCACGCACACCGCGACTTCCTGCGCCACCTCGACCACTACGTGCGGGACAGCAAGAAGATCCTCGACGCCTGGGACACCTACTCCGACGAGCACACCGACCTCGACGGCTGGCCCTACGACGATCACGCCTACGGCCTGCGCGCGAGCCAGCGCGACGCGGACACCGCCGAAGCGTTCGAGCCCCTCCGCTACGGCGCCCGGCACCTGCTGGCCACCGCCGAGACACAGCTGACCCAACTACCGGCGAAGACGGTCCAGAGCCGCTGGGTCTACCAGCTGGGCGTCCTGCACACAGCGTTCGACCGGCTCGACGAACTGCACCAGCAATGGCTGCTCACCCGCGACGCCCTCCCCGCCACCGCCAAGCCCGGCACACCGGACTTCGACGACGCCCTCGCCGAGCACCACGCCGAATCGTGGAGCTACCTCGACGACTGGGCCACCCACGGCACAGCGCTCCGGGAGATCAACACCGCGGCCCGCAAGGCCCCTTCTCCTCTGGTCCCCGCATCGGACCTCGCACCCGTCCGGAGAAACTTGGCCCGGAAGTGACCATGCCCTTGACTCCCGAGACCGTCGAGGTCGACTTCGTCGCCCCGCGTCACCTCGCCGGCGGCGACCCCGCCTGGATCACCGTCCCCCTCCACCGTGCCTGCGGATGGAGCCACGGCGACGACCCCCTGATGCCGCGCGTCCTGCTCTCCACCCCCGACCAGAAGGCCCTCCTGCGCCTGGAGCCCGACCCCGACAACCAGTGGTGGGCCCTGTACCACGCCGCCGAGCCGGACCGGCCCGCCTGGTACGCGAGCTTCGGCGCCCGCACTCCGGTCGAACTGATCGCCGCCGTCACCGACGCCCTCACCGATCCGGCCCTGGCCGCCGATGCGCCGTGCGACCCGTACGGGGCACTCCGGCAGGCTGGCTGGTCACGGTACTTCGACGACGGCCTCGTATCCCCCGACGAGAAGGCGTACGTCGAGCGTCCGGGAACACCGGCCGATCCGGGAGCCTGGTTCTTCACCGTCCCCCTCGGCACGCGCCGGAAGGTCTGGGAGGGCCGCTTCGGCGCCCACACCCCGCCACGCCTCGTCGCCGCGTTCACCGCCGCGCTCGCCGACCCGAAGCCCCTGCCCCGCACCCACGGCGGGCGCGGTCTGTCAGCCCTCGGCCCGAACATCGTCACCCGCGAGACCACCAGCGTACTCGCCGTACGCGTCGCTGGGGCGCTGGAAGACCGCGTTCACTCCGTCGCTGCCCGGCACGCCACCCCGCCGACGGTCCCGTTCCCTCCGCGGCAAACACCGCCCAGGCACGGCCGCAGCCGCTGACCCCCACCTCCCCGCCCGGAAGCACGGAGCCCTTGCCCCCTTCCTCCTCCAACAGCAACACCGACGGATACGACCTCGTCCTGCGCCTCCTGCTCGGCGTCCTCTCCGTCGTCGTCCCCCTCGCCCACCTGGCCTGGCTGTCCGGGAACATCACCGCCTACCTCACCGGCACCAGCTGGGCCCCCTACCAGCCGACCAACGCCCTGCTCCACCCCGAGCAGGTCTGGCCCACCGCAGGCGAGACGTCCCTGCTGATCGGTGCTCGCATCGTCCCCGTTCTCCTGTTCCTCGCCCTGGGGGCGGGGGCGGGCGTCCTGTGGGCGCAGCACAAGAACCGAAGCGGAGGCCGGAAGAAGATCACCGGCATGGCCAAGGCCCGGGACATCGAGCCGCTGATGGCCAAGGCGATCACCGACAAAGCCCGCTCCCTGCGCCCCAGCCTGAAGAACACCAAGCACATCGAGCCGAAGGACACCGGCATCCTCCTCGGCAACCTGCAAGGCAGCCGCCACCAAGTACGGATGGGGTTCGAGGACGTCGCCGTCGCGATCATGGCCCCGCGTTCCGGGAAGACCACCTCGCTCGCCATCCCCTCCATGCTCGGCGCACCCGGCCCGGTCCTGCTCACGTCGAACAAGGCCGCCGGCGACGCCTTCACCACCGCCTACGAGGCAAGGGCCCGGGCGGGGACGGTGTGGACCATGGACCCGCAGCAGATCGCGCACGCCGAACGCTCGATGTGGTGGAACCCCCTCGCCAGCGCGAGAACCCTGGACGGGGCGAACCGGCTCGCGGGACACTTCCTGGCCGCAAGCGTCGATGCGTCTCAGCAGGGCGACTTCTGGTCAAAGGCCGGCAGTAACATCCTGTCCCAACTACTGCTGGCCGCAGCGCTCGACGAGCGCCCGATCACCGACATCATGCAGTGGCTCGCCTTCCCCGCCGACCGCACGCCCCTCGACATCCTGCGCGACCACAAGTTCACCGCCGTCGCCGCTCAGCTCAAGGGAACCGTCGAAGGCCCCCCGGAGACGAGGGACGGCATCTACGAGACCGCCCGGCAGTACGCCTCCGCGCTCCTGAACGCCGAGATCGCCGCGTGGGTGACCCCGCAGAAGGACGTCCCTCAATTCCGGCCGGAGCAGTTCGTCACGTCCACCGACACGTTGTTCCTGCTCAGCAAGGACGGCGGAGGCGGCGCCTCGGCGCTGATCGCCGCGTGCGCGGACTCGGTGATGCGGGCCGCGACCGCACAGGCCGAACGTGCCGGCGGGCGCCTGGATCCGCCGATGCTGGCGATCCTCGACGAGGCCGCCAACGTGTGCAAGATCAGCGACCTGCCGGACCTGTACTCCCACCTCGGCTCCCGCGGGATCATCCCGATCACCATCCTCCAGTCCTACCGCCAGGGCCAGAGGGTCTGGGGAGACGCGGGCATGGACGCCATGTGGTCCGCCTCGACCGTCAAGGTCATCGGCTCCGGCATCGACGACCCGGACTTCGCCGACAAGCTGTCCCGCCTGATCGGCGACCACGACGTGGAGACCACCTCCACCTCGCACTCGGAGTCCGGCAATAGCACCTCGGTCTCGATGCGGCAGGAGCGGATCCTGCCCGCCGACGCGATCCGCGCCCTGCCCAAGGGCACCGCGCTCTGCTTCGCCACCGGCATGCGCGCCGCCATGCTCGACCTCCGCCCGTGGTACCGCGAGCCCGGCGCGGAGGAACTGTCCGCAGCCTCCGCCCGCGCCTCGCAGGCGATCACCGCCCGCGCCGTCGCCAAGCACACGCCAACGCAGTCCGACTTCCAGAAGGCCGTGTGAGCGACACCCCGCTGCACCTGGTGCCGGTCCGCTCCTGGCAGGCGAAGGAGTTCGTGCGGACCTGGCACCGCCACCACCCGCCGCCCGCAGGACAGATCTTCGCCGTCGGCGCCGCCGATAAGACCGGCGTCCTGCGCGCCGTCGCGATCGTCGGCCGGCCCGTCGCCCGCCACCTCGACGACGGCACCACCCTCGAAGTCACCCGGTCCGCCGGCGACGGCACCCGCAACGCCAACTCGCTGCTCTATGGTGCATCGTGGCGCGCGGCGAAGGCCCTCGGCTACCGGCGCCTGGTCAGCTACACGCAGGACGGCGAGAGCGGTGCATCACTGCGCGGCGCCGGGTGGCACATCATCGCCAGCCGACCGCCCTGGGCCGGATGGCACACCTCCTCCCGCCCACGGTCCGGCCACGGCAACGACCGCGTCGCCCGCCTGCTGTGGGAAGCCCCGTGACCGAGCCCGCTCCAGCACGGCAACCGGCCGACCATCGTCCAACTTCCCGTACTGCCCCCGCCACCGGAGTTGTCCTGCACACCGCCGACCTGACCGAACACACCCGCCTTCTCGGGGAAGTGGCCCCCGCCCTGCAGGAGTTGTCCGCGCAGGCAACACGGATCCGGGAGGGCGAGATCGCCAAGCCCGTCCGAGAGATCACGCCCCTGAGCCTGCAGGTGCACGAGCTGGCGATGCAGTGCACACGCCAGCTCCACGACCTGTCGGTCAGCCAGTACCCCGCGATGAAGGGCGGCGCCGACAACCTGGCGCACCTGGCCGGTGCCTGCGCTCAAATCTCCCTGGCCGCCACGCTGTGCAACCTCGCCATCCACCACCGCACCGAGATCCTGCTGTCCGAGGACGCCGACTCCACCCCCGCGACCAGCCGTGACCAACTCCGCCGCGCAGGTGACGAGATGCAGCGCGCGGCCACCACCTATCGCGCCGTGGCCCGACATCTCTCCCGCCGCCTCGCCTCGTTCTCGGAGCGCGCCGAGGACCGTCAGCTCATATCCGACGCCCGCCGGCACAGCCCGCAGCAGGCCCCCGCCACGTCACCGGTCCCCGCCACCCGGCGCCGCGTATGACGACACCGTCCGAGGGCCTCCTGTTCGACGTAGCCACCCCGCCGACGCCCATCGAGCGGCTGCTGCTGCTCGCTGACCAGTACGTGCAGTACAACGACATGCTCGACCGGCTCCTGCGGGCCGGCCCATCGTCGGAGCTCGACGCCCACGCCGGTTCCGCAGAGCAACTCGCCGCCGCGACCCGCGCCGCGATCAAAGCGGTCGCCGACGAACGTCTCTTCCACAGTCACGAGCTGTCGGACGCAGTGGTCCGGCTCCAGCAGCTCGCCTTCCTAAGCAGCGCATCCGCGGACCACGGGCCCCACACGGCCCGCACGCTGACCGCCCTGGCACCCGAGGCGGCCATGGAGTGCGCCGACACCCTCGCCTACGAGATACGACACCGACGCGGGAGTACCGGCAACGCTCCGCGCTACCGGCTGACCTCCACGCACCGCACCGCCTTGTGGGAGATCGGCTGCGGGAACGTCGTGGCCACCAGTTCCCTCGGCCGGCAGTACGTCCGCTACCGCAGCGAGCGCGTGCTCATCGGCACCTTGCGGTCGCTGGAGACGAGCGGCCTCGCGGAACGCGTGCCGAAGTCCGCGCCCTCCGCCTACATGGGTGGACCGCTCCAAGACCGAGTACGTCTCACCGCGGCCGGCACCATCGCCCTGGCCGCCGCCATCAGCAGCCCGCACAGCGCAAGTCCCCCCGGCACGATACCCGCGCCCGCCCCCGCCGAGTCAGCCGCCCGGACCCGCTGACCGATCCTCCGGAGTCACACCACTCCATGCCTCTGCTCAACTTGGCAGACCAGGTACAACAACTGCGCGCTCTGGCACTCGACTTCGAGGCCCTGCACACTCGCGTACGGGACCTCTCCTACACCCCCGGCACCGACGACTGCGCCAGATCAGCCCGCTCCTGCTCAAGGCCCAGGACCTGACAGCCACCGTCCTCGTCCACCTGGGCACGCTCGAATCCAGGGCCTACACCAGCGTCGCCGGGAGCCGCTCCAGCCTGGAGTGCCTGGCCTCGGTCGCAGTCGCCTCCTCCCTGGCCGGCAACGACCTCGCCAGCCGCTGCTCGCCAACCCTTACGACGGTGCTCCATTCCCCGGCTATCCCGCGGACGACGCCTCCACGCACACCGCTCGCCACGCCGCGGCCATCCCGAAGATGACCGAACACCTCGCCGACGCCGCCCACCAGCTCGACCTGAGCGCGACCGGATGCCACTACGTCGCCGCCGGCATCACCCGCGACCGTCGGTGAGAGCGCCCTCGTTTCCCTACTCCCAGGACAGACCATTTCAGATCAGCCCCGATTCCGCGCCCTCTCCCTTGGCGCCGGAGTTCAATCCAGCACGCTTCTCGCTCTGTCAGCCGAGGGCATTCTCCCCCGGGTCGACTACGCCATTTTCGCCGACACAGGATGGGAACCCCTAGCTGTCTATGCACACCTTGACCGGCTAGAAAAGGAGATAGCCGCACCGGCGGGAATATCCGTACTCCGTGTGTCGGCCGGGAAAATCCGACAAGACGCCCTTGATCCGGATCACCGGTTCGCCTCCATGCCGCTCCACATTCTCAATCAGGACGGGCGGCCTGGAATGACCCGACGCCAGTGTACCGGCGAATACAAGGTGAAGCCGATCAAGCAGAAGGTCCGCGAACTGCTCGGCTACCCCTATCCCACACGCATCCCGAAGGGGGTGTTCGTCGAACAGTGGGTGGGAATCTCGACCGATGAATTCCATCGGGCCAAGGACGCTGACGTCAAGTACATGCGCAACCGGCACCCGCTTCTGGACATGTCCTGGAGCAGAGCAGACTGCGTGCGTTACCTGACCTCACTCGGGCTGGCCGATACCCCGAAATCGAGTTGCCTGGGGTGCCCGTTCCACGGAAATGCCCAGTGGCGGCATATCAGGGACACCTCTCCGTCCGAGTGGGCGGACGTCGTCGAATTCGACACAGCCATCCGGCAGGGCAATGCCCGTGCCAACGCGTCGGGCAGCCGACTCCTCGGCGAGGCGTTCCTCCACCGCTCCCGCGTCCCGCTGAGCCAGGCGCCGATCGACCACGTCACCGCGGCCGAGCGAGCCACCCAGCAGATCAGCATGGACGAGGCCGACGTCCTGGAGAACGGCGTCGAGGACGGCTGCTCGCCCTGGGCCTGCCGCGGCGACGCCGACTCACTGACGCAGGACGGCTTCGGGCTGGCCACGTGATACTCGACCTCTTCGCGGGGCCGGGCGGCTGGAGCAGAGCCCTGCACGTCCTGGGCGCGCGCGACGTCGGGCTGGAATGGGATCCGTGGGCGTGCAAGACCCGTTCTGCGGCGGGGCAGTTGACGGTCCGGACCGACGTGGCCCGGTATCCGACCTGGCCGTTCGCCGGCCACACTCACGGTGTGATCGCCTCGCCGCCGTGCCAGGCGTGGAGCATGGCCGGCACGTTGAACCCATCGGCCGCGCGGTGGTGCGCCGAAC
>NZ_JBEYFC010000261.1:0-12072 GCF_040634175.1 Streptomyces sp. NPDC007162 | reverse complement strand
CGCGCGTACGCGAGCTGGGTGACCGCCTCACCGGTCCGGCCCCGGCGCGGCTGGCGCGGACGTCCCGGGAAGACCGCGTCCAGGTTGCGCAGCCCCACTGGGTGACGCCGTTGATGATCTGCTGCACGGCGATCGCGGACAGCATCATGCCCGCGAGGCGCGTCACCAGGACCACGCCTCCGTCCTTGATGACGCGGATGATCAGCAGCGAGTAGCGCATCACCAGCCACAGCACGACGTGGATGGCGAGGATCGCGGCCCACACGGACGCCTGCGAGGCGACGCCGTGAGCCTTCTGCACGGCGAGGATGACCGAGACGATCGCGCCGGGACCGGCCAGCAGCGGCATGCCCAGCGGTACGAGCGCCACGTTGACGTCCTTGGTCTGCTTCGGCTCGTCGTTCTTGCCGGTGAGCAGGTCGAGGGCGATGAGCAGGAGCAGCAGTCCGCCCGCGATCATCAGCGCGGGCACGGAGACGTGGAGGTAGTCCAGGATCTGGTGCCCCAGCAGGCCGAAGACGGTGATGACACCGCCTGCCACGCACACCGCCTGGAAGGCCATCCGCTTCTGCACCTTGCCGGGCCGGCCGGCGGTGAGGGCGAGGAAGATCGGGGTGATCCCGGGGGGATCCATGATGACGAAGAGGGTCAGGAAGAGGGAGCCGAACACGGCGAGGTCGAACATGGGTGAGCTACAGGCCTTGCGGAAGAAGCTTGCGGGAGAAGCTTGGGGAGGGAGAAATCGGACGTACGAGGGCCGGGCCTCAGGCCCCGCCGGTCCCCGGCACCGGGAACGCGCCGGTCGCCCGGCGCGTGATCTCGCCGTACACCTCGGGGTCGGTCGTGTACTCGCCGAGCGCCACCGTCTTGCGGCTGCCGTGGTAGTCCGAGGACCCGGTGACCAGCAGACCCAGTTCCGCCGCGAGACCCCGCAGCCGTGCCCGGGTGGCCTCGTCGTGGTCCATGTGGTCGACCTCGATGCCGTCGAGCCCGGCCGCGGCCAGCGCGGCGATCGTCGACTCGGGCACCGTACGCCCGCGCTTGGCGGCTGCCGGATGCGCGAACACGCACACCCCGCCGGCGCCCTTGACCAGCCGGATCGCCTCGAAGGGATCGGTCTCGTGCTTCTCCACGAAGGCCCGGCCGCCGTCGGCCAGCCACTCCTCGGTGAAGGCGTCGTTCACGGTCGGTACGACACCGAGCTCGACGAGCGCGGAGGCGACGTGCGGCCGCCCCACGGAACCGCCCCGGGCGATCCGCTCGACCTGCTCCCAGGTCACCGGCACGTCCAGCGCGTTCAGCTTGGCGATCATGCCCTTTGCGCGCGGCACCCGGTCGTCCCGGACCAGCTCGCGCTCGGCGAGCAGCGCCGGATCCTCAGGGTCGAAGAGGTAGGCCAGCATGTGCATGGAGACGCCGTCGACACGGCAGGACAGCTCGGCCCCCGTGACGAGGGTGAGCCCCTCGGGCAGCGCGGCGACGGCCTCGGCATGCCCGCGGGTGGTGTCGTGATCGGTCATCGCGACGACGTCGAGCCCGGCAGCTGCGGCGTTGCGCACCAGCTCGGCCGGGGTGTCCGTACCGTCGGACGCGGTGGAGTGGCAGTGCAGATCGATGCGCACGACACGGACTCCAGCGGGGCGGTACGGGGGGGGACGCGTCAAGGATAGCGGCCGGAAGGGGATGCCCTGTCACACCCGAAAGGCGGGGGCGCCCCGTACAGCCGACGCACAGGACGGGCGTCCCGAAGGGACGAGGACCCGTCCGGCCCTACGGCTCCAGCAACCTGGGCGACAGCGCCCCGCACGGCACGATGTCCACCTCGGCCCCGGCGTCCCGCAGATCCGTCAGCACCAGCTCGTCGTACATCAGCAGTCCGGTCTGCTCCGGCCACACCACGGCCCACAGCCACAGCCCCCGGGCCTCTCCCGCGAAGACGGCCCGGTCGCCGGGCGCCCCGGTGACATGCCACAGCGGCGCGGGCCGCCCCGCGGCCAGCACCTTCACCTGCGGCGGCTTCTCCACGCTCATGTGCGGCCCCGGGTCCGGCCCGTCGATGCCCGCGTACCGCGCGCCGAGGCCGACGCCCAGCTCTTCGGCGACCAGGATCATCTCCCCCATCCCGCCGAGCGGCGCGGGCCCGGAGCAGGCGACGGCGGTCGCCCGGCCGCCGCTGCGGTCGTCCCCGGCGCAGGCCACGCCCGTGAACAGCCAGCCGACCGGCAGCGGCCAGGGCATCCACACCGGCACCTGGGTACGGTGCACCACCACGTCGAGCGCCTCGACGCTGGGCGGGATCACGGGCTGCACCGGGTACACGGTCCCGTGCAGATCGCACTGCCAGGTGTCGGCGAAGAGTCCGGGAGCCCTGACCCGGCCACCACACTTCGGGCAACTGGGTTCGCCCCTCATAGGGCCCCACGGTCCTACCCGGAATCCCCCACGTCAAGGACGATCACCCGTCCGGACCGAACCGTTCACCGGAAGGAACTACATGCATCTTGCATTTATTAGCCGACCTAACTTAGTATGTGTAAACACCAACCAAATCTGTTCGAGCGGAGGAAGCGCATGGCCGACCCATTCGACGCGGGAGCAGGCGGCATCCTGCGACAGCCGAAGGCGGTGTGGGCGACGGCGGGTGCGTCCGTGGTCGCCTTCATGGGCATCGGGCTCGTCGACCCGATCCTGCCGTCCATAGCCAAGGGCCTGGACGCCACGGCCGGCCAGGTCTCCCTGCTCTTCACCTCGTACTTCCTGATCACCGCCGTGGCGATGCTGCTCACCGGGTTCGTCTCCAGCCGGATCGGCGGCCGCAGGACCCTGCTGCTCGGCCTCGCGTTCGTGGTCGTCTTCGCGGGCCTGGCCGGCACCTCGGACACCGTCGGCCAGCTGGTCGGCTTCCGGGCCGGCTGGGGCCTCGGCAACGCCCTGTTCGTCTCGACCGCCCTCGCGGTCATCGTCGGCGCGGCGGCCGGCGGCAGCGCCGCCGCGATCCTGCTCTACGAGTCCGCCCTCGGCCTCGGCATGGCCTGCGGCCCGCTGCTCGGCGCGGTGCTCGGCAACCTCAGCTGGCGCTACCCGTTCTTCGGCACCGCCACCCTGATGGCGGTCGGCTTCCTGTGCATCACCGCGTTCCTGAAGGAGCAGCCGAAGCCCGCCCGCAAGACGTCGATCCTCGACCCGCTCAGGGCACTGGGGCACGGCGGCCTCGCCTCCGCAGCGGCGTCGGCCTTCTTCTACAACTACACCTTCTTCACCGTGCTGGCCTTCACCCCGTTCGTGCTGAACATGACCCCGTACCGCTCGGGTGCGGTGTTCTTCGCCTGGGGTGTGCTGCTCGCGCTCTTCTCGGTGCTCGTGGCACCGCGCCTGCAGAAGCGGTTCGGCTCCCTGAAGGTGCTCGGCGGCTCGCTGGTGCTGCTCGCCGCGGACGTCCTCGTCCTCGGCTACGGCGGTCACACCGCCGCGATCGTCTGCACGATCCTGTCCGGCGCGTTCATCGGCGTGAACAACACCGTGTACACCGAACTGGCCCTCGGCGTGTCGGACGCGCCGCGCCCGGTGGCGAGCGCGGGCTACAACTTCGTCCGCTGGTTCGCGGCGGCCGCCGCACCCTTCTTCGCGCCGAAGATCGAGGAGTGGAGCGACATCCACGTCCCGTTCCTGGTGGCGGCGGTCACCGCCGTGCTGGGCGCGGCCGTGGTGCTGGTACGGCGCAAGGCGCTCACCCACGACGCCGAGGAACTGGAGCCGCGGCACGCCAGTGAGGACAGCGTCACGGTGTTCGCCAACTGAAGCCTTCCCGGCCGCACCTGGTGAGCTTGCTCACCTCGCGGCCGGCTGACGGGTCAGTCCAGCGGGACGGACCTCCGGGCAGGGTCCCGGAGGTCCGTCCCGTTCGCGAGCCAGCGTTCCTGGAGGGGCTGGGCGCCGTGCACGCGCTTCCAGGCGGCCTCGTTCGGCGTCATGGGCAGCAGCGGCAGGAACCGTACGGGGTCGAGCGGCCCGTCCAGCTCCAGATCCTCGACGAGACCGCCCGGCTCGCCGACCAGGACCGAGGTGAAGGGGGCGCCCGGCCACAGCGGCTCGCCGACGTCGAGGGACGCGCCGGGGGCCACGACCAACCCCTCCACCTGCGGGGAAGCGGCGAGGACGGCGAGCGCGCGGAGCACCTTGTCGGTCTCGGCGTGGCCGGCCCGCACCGAGAGCACCAGCTCGGCGCGGGGTCCCTCGACGGGGTCCGCGACCATCGCCGTGGGGTCGGTCATGGGGTGCGCGGACATGCCGAGCGTGGCGTAGCGGACGACGTCCTCGCCCTGGAGGTCCTCGTGGAAACGGAGCACCTCGATGCGGTCCGTACCGAGGAAGGTGACCGCCGCGCGCGCGTCCGGCTCGCCCAGTGCCGTGGTCAACCGGGCCTCGACCAGAGGAAGAACATCAACCATGTCGTGAGCATAGAACTCGTCAGCACCGGGCAAAGCGGCGCCTTGACACCGAGGGCTGCTGCTAGTCTGGCCGCGGTGGTTCGGGGCAGCACGCTGAGCGTCGCGGTCAGACCCCGACGCCGACAGGACTCCCTTACGAGGGACCGGCTGGAGGAGGTGGGGCTGTCATGGATCGAAGTCACCCGTGCAGTACCACTCGCTCTTCCGGCCTCTGAATCTCGTCTCTGGCTGGCTACCGCCTTTTCGTGCGCATCGTCGTTCGGAAGAGCACTTCGTCTCCGCTTGCCTGATCCCGCTGACCGATCCGTTCCGGATCTGTCGGGATTTGTTCGTCTGATCCGAATCAGTAGCGAAGTCGCCACCGCAACGGTGCGGTGCTCCCCGCTTTGTGGACGCGCCAAACATCCGCAGTCAGGACGTCCTCATTCCGGGTAGCTCCACCCGTTCTCCGGCGATCTTTCGCTGCCTGTCGCGAAGGAGCCTGCCCATGTCGATGATCCGCGACCTGCGCGCCGTGGTCCGTCCGTCCCGCCCCTCGCTGCGCAAGAGCCTGCGGCCGGACAACGGGGCGTACGACACCACCCGCGACCCCGGTACGCCCTCGGCCGTCGTCGACTGCGCGGTGTACCGCGACGGCGCCCGCATGGAGACGGCGAAGCCGCTGACCCCGCACGAGGCGATGCGGCTGGTGCGCCGGGACGGCGGGTTCGTGTGGATCGGCCTGCACGAGCCGACGGAGGCCGAATTCGCCGGTATCGCGAGCGAGTTCGGGCTGCACCCGCTGGCCGTGGAGGACGCGGTCCAGGCCCACCAGCGCCCCAAGCTGGAGCGCTACGACGACTCCCTCTTCACGGTCTTCAAGACCATCCACTACGTCGAGCACGACCAGCTCACCGCCAACAGCGAGGTCGTGGAGACCGGCGAGGTCATGTGCTTCACCGGACGGGACTTCTTCATCACCGTCCGGCACGGCGGCCAGGGCTCGCTGCGGGCGCTGCGGCACCGTCTCCAGGACGATCCCGAGCTGCTCGCCAAGGGCCCCTCGGCCGTGCTGCACGCCATCGCCGACCACGTCGTCGACGGCTATATCGCGGTCGCCGACGCCGTGCAGGACGACATCGACGAGGTGGAGACCGAGGTCTTCACACCGGGCCGCAAGGGCGGGGTGTCCCGGGGTGTCGACTCCGCACGGATCTACCAACTCAAGCGCGAGGTACTGGAGTTCAAGCGGGCGGTGTCGCCGCTGCTGCGCCCGATGCAGCTGCTGAGCGAACGCCCGATGCGGCTCGTCGACCCCGACATCCAGAAGTACTTCCGGGACGTCGCCGACCACCTCGCCCGCGTCCAGGAGCAGGTCGTCGGCTTCGACGAACTCCTCAACTCCATCCTCCAGGCCAACCTCGCGCAGGCGTCCGTGGCGCAGAACGAGGACATGCGGAAGATCACGGCATGGGCCGCGATCATCGCCGTACCGACGATGGTGTGCGGGGTGTACGGCATGAACTTCAAGTACATGCCGGAGCTGCACTGGAAGTACGGCTACCCGGTGATCATGGGCGTCACCGTCTGCATCTGCCTGGGCATCCACCGGACGCTGAAGCGCAACGGCTGGCTCTAGGGTGGGCGCCATGACAAGCGAGCTGCTCGACCAGGCCCTCGTCGAGGAGGCCACGAAGAAGTCCGGCCTCATCTGGGTGCGGGCCGCCGGGGCAGCGCACGCGTGTGCGGTGTGGCACGCGTGGGCCGACGGGAGCGTGTTCCTGGTCGGCGACGGGGCCGAGCAGCCGCTGACGGGGCTGGCCGACGGCGGGTCGGCGGAGGTCACCGTCCGCAGCAAGGACAAGGGCGGCCGGCTGGTCGTCTGGACGGCGACGGTCGCGGAACTGCCGGCCGGATCCGCCGACTGGGAGGCCGCGGTCGCCGAACTCAAGGGCAAACGCCTCAACGCCCCCGACGGCGAGGCCATGACGGACCGCTGGGCGCGCGAGTGCAGGGTGCTGCGCCTGCGGCCGACGGGGGCGCTGTCGCCGCTGTCCGAGGAGAGCCTGGCCGAAGCGCCCGTGCCGTCCCCTGCGACGACCCGGCGCCCGATCCCGGCAGGTCTGCCGCGCCTGCTCGGCAGACGGAGAAAGGGCGAACAGTCCGCGTAACGGCAGCGGGCCGGACCAAGCGGGTTCTCGTCCCGTCCCGCCCCTACGAGGTGGGCAGTTGCTTCCCGTAGTCCACCGTCTCACCCTTCTCCGGTTCGGCCACGCCGAAGTCCTTGCCCCAGTCGGAGAAGGTGAGGGTGCCCGCCCCGCCACCGCGCTGGAGGCGAAGGGGGTACGGCTTGCCCTCGAGGGAGACGTCGAGCGTGCCACCGGAACCGCTGTCACCGGTGATGCGGATCGTGCGGGTACCCGACTGCTCGTGATGGCCGTCGGTCGCGAGAGAACCGTGCAGGGTCAGGAGGCCCGAGAGGAGGACGTCCTTGTCCGTGAAGCCGCTGAACTTCTTGTACGCGGGATCCGTCCGGGGCACCTTCACGTACTTGCCGTCGAGCTTGGAGGCGGCGGCCGTGTCACTGCCGTCGGCGTGGTTCCAGAACCCCGCGTCGGCCTGCAGATACAGCGTGTCGGCCACCCGCAGCAGCTGGAACGTCGACCCCTTCGACGTGACCGACCCGGTCCCGCCGTCCTCGTTCAGGCGCATGTCCAGCTGGTACGTGCGCCCGCTGGTGACCACCGTCCCCGCCATCCGTACCGTCGCCACCGAGGCCGCCGCCGCCCGTGCTCTCGACTGGATCGCGGCCGGCGACAGCTTCCCCACCCCGTTCGTACCCGCGTCCGGATCCTCGCTGCATCCCGTCAGGACGGCCAGTGCGCACAGCGCGGTCACCAGCGCGGCGCGGCGAGTACGGCCCGGAGCAATCGCGGTCACGGAAAGAGCCACCTTTCAGACGGGTCCGGCACGGCGTACCGCAGCGTACCGGTGCCCCGCCCACCCGGCGGAGCCAGTCCGTCCGGACCGCCCACCAGGGCGTATCCGATCGGTACGGGCTAGCCTGAAGCCCACCAGGCGGCCACAAACGGCAGGAAACCCATCCATCGGCACCTCACCAGGCAAAGGAAGCGAAGCCATGGCAGCCGGCGCTCCCCGCATCTTCGTCTCGCACCTCGCCGGTGTCGCCGTCTTCGACCCCAACGGCGACCAGGTCGGACGCGTCAGGGACCTGGTCGTGATGCTGCGGGTCAGCCGCAAACCCCCGCGTCTGCTCGGCCTGGTCGTCGAACTCTCCACCCGGCGCCGCATCTTCCTGCCCATGACCCGGGTGACCAGCATCGAGTCCGGCCAGGTCATCACCACCGGCGTGCTCAACGTGCGCCGCTTCGAGCAGCGCCCCACCGAACGCCTGGTCTTCGGTGAACTCCTGGACCGCCGCGTCCAGCTGACCGAGACCGGTGAGGACGTCACCGTCCTGGACCTGGGCGTGACGCAGCGGCCGGCCCGGCGGGAGTGGGAGGCCGACCGGGTCTTCGTCCGCAAGGGACGCAAGAGCACCTTCCGGCGGGCCAGGGGCGAGACGCTGACCGTCGACTGGTCACAGGTCAGCGGCTTCGCGCTGGAGGAGCACGGGCAGGGCGCCGAGAGCCTGCTCGCCACCTTCGAGCAGCTGCGCCCCGCCGACCTCGCCAACGTGCTGCACCACCTCTCCGCCAAGCGCCGCGCGGAGGTGGCCGCCGCCCTCGACGACGACCGCCTCGCCGACGTCCTCGAGGAGCTGCCCGAGGACGACCAGATCGAGATCCTCGGCAAGCTGAAGGAGGAGCGGGCGGCGGACGTCCTGGAGGCCATGGACCCGGACGACGCGGCCGACCTGCTCGCCGAACTCCCCGAACAGGACAAGGAACGGCTGCTGAGCCTGATGCAGCCCGCGGACGCGGCCGAGATGCGGCGCCTGATGTCGTACGAGGAGCACACGGCGGGCGGTCTGATGACCACCGAGCCCATCGTGCTGCGCCCGGACGCCACCGTCGCCGACGCCCTCGCCCGGGTCCGCAACCCCGACCTCTCCCCGGCCCTCGCCGCCCAGGTCTACGTCTGCCGGCCGCCCGACGACACCCCGACCGGCAAGTACCTGGGCACCGTCCACTTCCAGCGGCTGCTGCGCGAGCCCCCGTACACCCTGGTCAGTTCGCTCGTCGTCGACGACGACCTGCAACCCCTGGACCCGGACGCCACGCTCCCGG
Source organism: Streptomyces sp. NPDC007162 (assembly GCF_040634175.1). NCBI lineage: Bacteria > Bacillati > Actinomycetota > Actinomycetes > Kitasatosporales > Streptomycetaceae > Streptomyces > Streptomyces sp. NPDC007162. Next base: position 3,395 of record NZ_JBEYFC010000261.1, on the reverse strand, counting down.
TCATCGCCGGGTTCTTCGCCACCTACGACATGGTCGCCGCGCCCGTGGTGGACGAGACGGGGTCGCTGCTCGGCGCGGTGACCGTGGACGACGTACTGGACCACATGCTGCCGGAGGACTGGCGGGAGACCGAGTTCCACCTGGACGAGGAGGAGCAGACCCGGCAGAACGAGGCGCACAAGGAGGTGGGGGACCATGGCGCCCGAGCGTGAGAGCGGCCGCGAGCGGACACCGGCCGGCGCCACCGCGGCCGGGAGGCCGCGCGCCGCCTCCCGGCTTGACCAGCCGCGTCCGCCGCGGCGCAGGCTGGTACCGGAGTGGGACCCGGAGGCCTTCGGCCGCCTGTCCGAGCGGATCGCCCGGTTCCTGGGCACCGGACGGTTCATCGTCTGGATGACGTTCGTGATCATCGCGTGGGTGCTGTGGAACATCGCGGTGCCCGGCAGGCTCCGGTTCGACGAGTACCCGTTCATCTTCCTGACCCTGGCCCTGTCCCTGCAGGCCTCCTACGCGGCCCCGCTGATCCTGCTCGCGCAGAACAGGCAGGACGACCGCGACCGGGTCAACCTCGAACAGGACCGCAAGCAGAACGAGCGGTCCATTGCCGACACCGAGTACCTGACCCGGGAGATCGCCGCGCTGCGGATGGGCCTGGGCGAGGTGGCGACCCGGGACTGGATCCGCTCCGAGCTGCAGGACCTGTTCAAGGAGATGGACGAACGGCGGGACGGGCACCACCACGAAGGTGCCGTATTCCCGGCAGAACGGTCGGCGGTGCGTGACGTAGACGACCGTTGAGGGGCGTTATAGGGGTGCCGCGCCTCGCCGTACCATCGTCTGTATGGCTAGCGAAGACGCGGTGCGCGAGGCACTGGCGACGGTGAACGACCCGGAGATCAACCGACCCATCACCGAACTGGGGATGGTCAAATCGGTGGAGATCGGTGAGGACGGCGCGGTCGCGGTCACCGTGTACCTGACGGTCTCCGGCTGCCCCATGCGCGACACGATCACCCAGCGCGTCACCGAGGCGGTCTCCCGGGTCGACGGTGTCACCCGCGTCGACGTCACCCTGGACGTGATGAGCGACGAGCAGCGCAAGGAGCTGGCGTCCGCCCTGCGCGGCGGCCAGACCGAGCGCGAGGTCCCCTTCGCCAAGCCCGGCAGCCTCACCCGGGTCTACGCGGTCGCCTCCGGCAAGGGCGGCGTCGGCAAGTCGTCGGTGACGGTGAACCTGGCTGCGGCGATGGCGGCCGACGGTCTGAAGGTCGGGGTCGTCGACGCCGACATCTACGGCCACTCCGTCCCGCGCATGCTCGGCGCCGACGGCCGCCCCACCCAGGTCGAGAACATGATCATGCCGCCGTCGGCGAACGGCGTGAAGGTCATCTCCATCGGCATGTTCACCCCGGGCAACGCCCCGGTGGTCTGGCGCGGCCCGATGCTGCACCGCGCCCTCCAGCAGTTCCTCGCGGACGTCTACTGGGGCGACCTCGACGTCCTCCTCCTGGACCTGCCGCCGGGCACCGGTGACATCGCCATCTCGGTCGCCCAGCTGGTCCCGAACGCCGAGATCCTGGTCGTGACGACCCCTCAGCAGGCGGCGGCCGAGGTGGCCGAGCGGGCCGGCTCCATCGCCGTACAGACCCACCAGAAGATCGTGGGCGTGGTCGAGAACATGTCCGGGCTGCCCTGCCCGCACTGCGGCGAGATGGTCGACGTCTTCGGCACGGGCGGCGGGCAGCTGGTCGCCGACGGCCTCACCCGCACGACGGGCGCCACGGTCCCGGTCCTCGGCAACATCCCGATCGACCTCCGCCTCCGCGAGGGCGGCGACGAGGGCAAGCCGGTGGTCCTCACCGACCCCGACTCCCCGGCGGGCGCGGCCCTGCGCGGCATCGCAGGCAAGCTGGGCGGCCGCCAGCGCGGCCTCTCCGGCATGTCCCTGGGCATCACCCCCCGCAACAAGTTCTAGAGGCCCCGGGTACCCCCACGAAGGCGGGGGGAGGAACTGCGCGACAAGCCACAGCAGACCCGGCAGGCAGTCGCGCGACAACCGCACCCCCTACGGCGAAGGGGCGCCCATCCCACCGGCGCCCCCTCAGAACTTCACGCGTACTCGGCGATGTCCTTGATCACAGCGAACCCCAGCCCGTAGGCCGACATCCCCCGTCCGTACGCCCCGAGGTGCACCCCCACCTCGGTCGACCCGGCGAGCACCCACCCGAACTCCGACTCCCGGTAGTGGAACGGCGTGGCCACCCCGTCCACCGGCAGCGACAGCGTCGACCACTCCGGACCGCTCAACTCGTCGGCCAGCTCCCACGCCGTCTCGGTCTGCTGCTCCAGCCAGTCGTCCCGCAGGCTGTGGTCCATCTGCCCCGGCCAGGTGAAGGACAGCAGCCCGACACCCGCCAGCCACGCGGCCGACGACACCGACGTGGCCTCAAGGAGCCCCGTTCCGTCGGCGCTGCGCCGGGACGGACTCGCCGCGACGGTCACCACGACCGCGAACTTCTCCCGCGGCTCACCGACGGACGCGGCCAGATGCTCGTTGCGCACCGACGGCTCGTCCCCGTGCCCGATCGACCCGTGCTCCACCGCACCGTCGGCCGCCGTGCCCACCTGCATCAGCCAGCGGGGCCCCGTGAACGCCTCGTCGAGGCCGTACCAGGGGAAGGGCGCCTCCAGGTAGCCGTCCGCCGTGCGGCGGGCGGAGAGGAACTGCTGTCCGCCCTCGGCGGCCGGCGCCTGTCCGTCCACCTGACTTGTCGTCTCCATCTGCCCGGACGCCTCCTAGCTCTCGTCGGTCCGGGGCGGCCCGCCCCCCTTCGGGCGCACTCGTCCGGTCCGCACAACAACTCGGCAGCATATCGACACCGCCGCGACCAGCGGCGAAACCGCCCGGCGCGTGGGTCGCGCGGGCACCGGGATCAGGCCGTGGGCGGCGCGTCCGCGCTATGAGACGCGTCACGTGCGCCGTCCACGTCCGGGGGTCCGGTCCTGGTCAGGTGGCGTCCGCGTCGAACGGCGGACGCTCGTCCCTGCCGGGGTCCTCCGGCTTCTTCGTCATGTCGATCCGGCCGCCCGCCGAAGAGCCGCTGCCCGAGGACGAAGCGGACGAGTCGGCCTCGCGGCTGTGCACCGCGTCCGTGACCTCGGCCATCTCCTTCTTCAGGTCGAAGCCGTTGCGGATCTCCTTCAGCCCCAGCTCGTCGCTGTCCAGGTGCTTGCGGATGAAGGTCTTGGGGTTCAGGTCCTCCAGCTCGAAGTCCTTGAACTCCGGGCCGAGTTCCTGCCGGATGTCTTCCTTGGCGCTCTCCGAGAACTCCCGGATCTTGCGGATGGTCCGCATGACGTCCTGGATGACCTTCGGGAGCTTGGAGGTGCGGGAC
>NZ_JBEYFC010000260.1:0-12180 GCF_040634175.1 Streptomyces sp. NPDC007162 | reverse complement strand
GGATGCCGGACCTCCAGGGCGAGCGAGCCCTGGAAGGCCCTCTTCGCCACCGGCAACATCACGAACTGGTTCGTGAACTCCCTGGTCGTCTCGGTCTGCGTGACGTCGATCGTGCTGCTGGTGAGCGCGCTCGCCGGATACGGCTTCGCCCGCACCGAGTTCCGCGGCAAGGGCGCGCTGATGGGCCTGGTCATGTCCGGCCTGATGGTGTCCCCGGCCGTCCTCGGCGTGCCCCTGTTCACCACGGTGCAGCAGATGGGCATGGTCGACACCTACTGGGGCATGATCCTGCCGCAGTGCGCGCCCGCCGCGATGGTCTACATCCTCTACAAGTTCTTCCAGGGCATCCCGCGCGAACTGGAGGAAGCCGCCTTCATCGACGGCGCGGGCCGCTGGCGGGTCTTCTTCACGATCGTCCTGCCGCTGTCCCGCCCCTCGCTGGCCGCGGTCGGCATCTTCACCTTCATCGCCTCGTGGAACAACTTCCTGTGGCCGTACATGGTGACCAACAACCCCGACCTGATGACCATGCCGAACGGCATCGCGACCGTCATGAACTCCTACGGCATCCAGTGGGCCCAGCTCATGGCCGGCGGCCTCATGGCGGGCCTCCCGCTGATCATCGTGTTCGTCTTCTTCCAGCGCCAGATCGTGGCGGGCGTCGCCCACACGGGCCTGGCCGGCCAGTAGGGAGCCCGAGTTGAAGCGTTTCCCCAGACGCGCCGCGCTCCTGGCGGCCGCGGCCGTCGCCCTCCTCCCCACCACCGCGACCGCCGCCCCCGCCTACCCCGACCCCCTCCCGCTCACCGGCCGGCAGATCATCCACGACCCCACGGTCCACCAGCTCGGCAACGGCCAGTACGTCGCCTACTCCACCGGCGGCGTCATCGGCGCCCGCCTCTCCACGGACCTCCGCGACTGGACCGACGCGGGCAACGCGTTCACCACCCCGCCGAGCTGGTGGTACGACTACAACTCCAGCGCCGACCCCTGGGCCCCCGACCTCTCCTACCGCGACGGCCGCTACTGGCTCTACTACGCCGTCTCCTCCTGGGGCACCAACCACTCCGCGATCGGCGTGGCCACCTCCCCGTCCGGCCTCCCCGGCACCTGGACCGACCACGGCCCCGCCTTCACCTCGGAGACCACCGACACCTGGAACGCCATCGACCCGGCCATCGTCCGCGCCGACGGCAGGCTGTGGATGGCGTTCGGTTCCTACTGGACCGGCATCCGCATGGTCGAACTCGACCGGACGACGGGCAAGGCGATCCCGGGAGCCACCATCGCCCACCTGGCCACCCGCCCCGACGCCCCCTACGCGGTCGAGGGCGCGTCGATCCTCCACCGCGGCCGCTACTACTACCTCTTCGCCTCGTACGACGCCTGTTGCGCAGGCGTGAACTCGACGTACAAGATCAGAGTGGGCCGCTCGACAAAGGTGACGGGCCCGTACACCGACAGCACGGGGACGCCGATGCTGAACGGAGGCGGCGACCTGCTCCTCGCCTCCCACGGCCGCTACATCGGCCCGGGAGGAGAGTCCACGTTCCGCACCCACGGCAGGACCTGGCTGGCCTACCACTACTACGACGCCGACGACAACGGCACGCCAAAGCTCGGGCTGAACCCCCTGAGCTGGACAAAAGACGGCTGGCCAGTGCCCCTTTAGGGGCGCGGGGCTGTGTCCGTCTGCGGCTCCGCCGCGTGGGCGCGACCAGCCCCGACGCACCCGCCCATGAAACACAAGGCACCCCCTTCGAAAGGCGAACATTGCGCACCGCCCGCTTCACCCTCGACCCCGCCTTCACCGTCGGCGAAGTCAACCCCCGTATCTTCGGCTCCTTCGTCGAGCACCTGGGCCGCTGTGTCTACACCGGCATCTTCGAGCCCACCCACCCCACGGCCGACGCCGAAGGCCTCCGCCAGGACGTCCTCGACCTCGTCCGCGAACTCGGCGTCACCACCCTCCGCTACCCCGGCGGCAACTTCGTCTCCGGCTACAAGTGGGAGGACTCGGTCGGCCCGGCCGAGGACCGCCCCCGCCGCCTCGACCTCGCCTGGCGGTCGACGGAGACCAACCGCTTCGGCCTCGCCGAGTACATCGCCTTCCTGAAGAAGGTCGGCCCGCAGGCCGAGCCGATGATGGCGATCAACCTCGGCACCCGGGGCGTGGCGGAGGCCCTGGAACTCCAGGAGTACGCCAACCACCCCTCCGGAACCGCCCTGTCGGACCTCCGGGCCGCCCACGGCGACAAGGACCCCTACGGCATCACGCTCTGGTGTCTGGGCAACGAGATGGACGGCCCCTGGCAGACCGGCCACAAGACGGCCGAGGAGTACGGCCGCATCGCCGCCGAGACGGCCCGCGCCATGCGCCAGATGGACCCGTCCGTGGAACTGGTCGCCTGCGGTTCCTCCAGCCAGTCCATGCCGACCTTCGCCGAGTGGGAGGCGACGGTCCTCGCGGAGACGTACGACCTGGTGGACTACATCTCCCTGCACGCCTACTACGAGCCCCAGGACGGCGACCTGGACTCCTTCCTGGCCTCCGCCGTCGACATGGAGTCCTTCATCGAGAACGTGGTCGCCACCTGTGACCACGTGGGCGCCAGGCTGAAGTCCCAGAAGAAGATCAACCTCTCCTTCGACGAGTGGAACGTCTGGTACACGTCGAGGTGGCACGAGATCGAGAACTCCGCCGCGCGGGACTGGGCCGAGGCCCCCCGCCTGCTGGAGGACAACTACAGCGTCATGGACGCCGTGGTCTTCGGCTCCCTCCTCATCGCCCTGCTCCGGCACGCCGACCGGGTCACGGTCGCCTGCCTGGCCCAGCTGGTCAACGTGATCGCCCCGATCATGACGGAACCGGGCGGCCCGGCCTGGCGCCAGACGACGTTCTTCCCGTTCGCCCAGGCGTCGCGGCACGGCCGGGGCCAGGTCCTGGACGTGCGGGTGGACTCGCCGACGCACGAGACGAAGAAGTACGGCGAGACGAGCCTCCTGCACGCGACGGCGGTCCGCGCGGCCGACGGCACGGTCACGGTCTTCGCCGTCAACCGCAGCCGCACGGAGGCGCTGCCGCTGGAGGTGGTCGTGGGCGGCCTCGGCCTGACGTCCGTGGCGGAGCACAGCGTCCTGGCGGACGAGAACCCCGACGCCCGCAACACCCTGGAGGAACCCGAGCGGGTCACCCCCCACCCGGCAGCGGGCACGACACTGGCCGACGGCACACTCAAGGCCGTTCTGGAGCCCCTGTCCTGGAACATGATCCGACTGACGTGAGGGACAGCGCCCCTTCAGGGGCGCTGGGGGTACCCCCGGCCGAAGGCTGGGGGAGGAACTGCGCGAGCACCCCCCACCCCGCAGCTAACGGCCGGGGGAGTCCACCCCCGCAACCTCAACCCCTCCGGCCGCACTCCCCAGCAACTCAAGCCGCACCACCCCGGGCCCGACCTCGCTCGTCCCGTCCGCAAGCACAGCCAACGCCAACGTGTTCGCCCCCCGAGTCCGCAGAATCCCGTTCGGCAGCACAAACGTGTGCTGCGGCCCCACATCGTTGACGTACTGCCCGAGATTCCACCCGTTCAGAAAGATCTGCACCCGGTACGCCCGCGAGGGATCGTCCTCCAGCACAAGACCCACCGACGCGTCGACCCCGTCCGGCACCGCCAGCCGGAACCCCGTCCGGTACCAGCTGACCCCCATCCCCCGGTCGGCGCGCGGCAGCGAGACCCCCTCCCACTGCCCGTCCGCGAACCCGGGCAGGTGCCACCCCTCCCGCTCCCCGTACAGACCGCCGTTGTTCTGCGGCCCCCGCACCGGGTCGGCGGCACCGGCCCCCTGGATCCGCCAGCCCACCTTGGGAGAAGCCCCCTCGAAGGTCACGGCGGTCAGCCCGCGGGCCGCCTTCTGGGCGTCGTCGGACCGGCCGTCCATGTCGTGCTGCATCCGCCGCACCAGCACGGACAGCACATGGCGCCGTTTCTTCAGCGTCTTCTTGGACAGTCCCGCCACGGAGAAGGTCGCGGTGGCCTGCCAGCTGCCCTGCCGGACCGTCTTCGCGTCCGGCACCGGCATCCGGTGCGAGCCCAGCGGCTTCCCGTCCAGCCAGGCCATGAGCATGCCCTGGGTGCCGGTGCTGTAGGCGAGGGAGACGGACTCCAGGCCGGTCAGCGCGTCGTCCTCGATCAGCCCCCGGTACCAGACGTCCCCGTAGTGGAAGCCGTAGTCGTCCGCGAAGAGCACCGGCTGCCCGTCCGGCACCGGCGTGGTGCTGAACGTCGTCTTCCGGTCGGCGACCGTCCACTTCGCGTCGTCGAAGTCCACCGCCGACTCGGGGTTCTCGGCCTTTCGGCGCCAGCCGCCGAGGACGGGCAGCGCCGGCTTCGGCGCGCCCGCCAGGACCGACGTGGCGACGAGGCTCCCGGCGAGGCTCACCCGGGTCGGCACCGGCCGCCCGTTCCAGGTGACGCGGGTGATCCCGCGCGGTGCCCAGACCTCCAGGCCGGTCGGGCCGACCGTGTCCCCGGTGAGCCGCACGGTCTCCCCGTCCAGCGTCACGTGGCGCAGCAGCGCCGGGCCGTAGACCAGCACGGTCCCGGACGGGGTGTCGTACGGGAACAGCCGTACCGAGGTCGCGTCGTCGGCGAAGAGCAGCAGCAGGGGGGTGTCGCTCTCGCCGCGCTGGACCAGGACCCGGGTGAGGCCGCCCTTGCCGAGCGGGGCGGTGACGTGCAGGACGTCCTGGTCGTAGACCCAGGCGGCCTCCGGGTCGAGGCGCTGGACGAGCGGCTCGACCGGGCAGTCCAGGACCAGGTGGGCCATCTCCCCGTAGCGGCCGGTGAACAGGGCGACGTCCTGGCGGCCCGTGGTGAGGACGAACATCGGCTGGGCGGTGCAGTAGCGCAGTTTCCGCTTGCCGAGGGCGAGTCCGGTGGTGAGGAGCCGGGCGTCGTGGGCGGGGACGGTGACTTCGACGTCGTCGCCGGCGTGGGTCCGCAGCGTGGACGTGACCTCGTTCGCGCCGTCGTTGCGCAGCACGTACACATGCGCCCGGGTGTCCGGGTTGGTGAGGTGGTACGCCTTGAGCCCGGCCGCGTGGACGTCCGCCGCGCGTTCCAGTTTGGCGAAGTCCGGCACCCGTTGCAGGAGATGGCCGAGCTGGTGCATCGGCGCGATCTTCGTCGTCACGTTGCGGGCCTCGTCGATGGCCGCGCCGTAGTCGTACGACGTGTAGACGACCGGCGCGGGCAGCCAGCCCCAGGTGGTGCCGCCGTAGGTCATGTAGGCGTTCTGGAGGGTGATGCCGTTGGCGAGGTGGGTGAGGTGGAAGCGGCGTTCGTAGGCCGCGTCCCGGCTCTGGCGGGAGCCGGCGTAGCCCCTCCCGCCGAACTCGACCCCGCCCCAGGGGTCGAACCAGCCGCCGCCGAACTCGGGCATGAACCCGGGCGTACGGGGGCTGGCGGTCGCGCCGCCCTTGAGGCCGCCGATCCCGAAGTCCCCCCAGTCGGGCGGGGTGTGGGAGGGATCGGGGTAGCCGTCGAAGCCGTACAGCCACTGGGCGCGCCCGCGGCCGGTGTCGAAGGAACCGGGGATCCAGTAGCCGTTGCGGCCCTTGTCGTTGTGGAAGAGGGGGACGTCGATGCCGTCGGCCCGCACCTTCTCGTACAGGTGGGACATGTAGGCGGGGCCGGCCGGGTCGGTGACGTGGCCGTCGTACTCGTTCTCGATCTGGTACAGCAGGACGGTCCCGCCGCCGTCCGTGAGCTGGTGGCGGCGCACGATGCCGTTGACGGCCGTCAGCCAGCCGTCGACGTGCCCCAGGTAGGTGGGGTCGGTGGTGCGGGCGGTGCCCTCGGTGGCGGTCAGCCAGCCGGGGAAGCCGCCCGCGTCGACCTCGGCGTTGATGTAGGGGCCCGGGCGCAGGATCACGTACAGCCCGGTCTCGGCGGCCGTGCGAAGGAACAGGTCGAGGTCGCGCACCCCGGTGAAGTCGTACGCGCCGGGCGCGGGGGAGTGGTAGTTCCAGGCCACGTAGATGCTGACCGTGTTGTAGCCGTGGGCCCGCATCTTCTCCAGCACGTCCCGCCACAGGGACGGGCTCGGCAGCCGGAACGGGTGCATCTCGCCGGACCACACCACGAGCCGTCTGCCGTCGACGACGAGGGAGTGGTGGTCGTAGCCGATGGTGTGCCGCTGTCCGTCGGCGCGCGGCGCGGCCGGCGGCGGGCCGGTGGGCACACTGCGGGCCGCGTACGCCGAGGGCGCCCCGGGGCCGCCGCTGCCGCCCAGGGCGAAGCCGAGCGCGGCCGAGCCGGCGAGTGCACTGAAGGTACGTCTGCTGAGCGCCAAGGGATCCTCCCGGGCGATCTTATGGGGCGCGGGTCCGGTCATTCTGCACGGGAGTACGCCTCACAATGGACGCATGAGGATCTCGGCACGGGCGGATTACGCGGTACGGGCGGTACTGGAGCTCGCCGTACGGCAGGGCGACGGCCCCGTGAAGGCGGAGGAGATCGCCGGTGCGCAGGACATCCCGCACAAGTTTCTGGAGGGCATCCTCGGCGACCTGCGGCGGGCCGGGGTGGTCGACAGCCGGCGCGGCGGGGGCGGCGGCTACCGGCTGGCCCGGGAGGCGTCCGCGATCACCGTGGCGGACCTGATCCGCGCGGTCGACGGCCCGATCGTCTCGGTGCGCGGGGAGCGCCCGACGGGCCTCGCGTACACGGGTACCGCCGAGCCGTTGCTGCCCCTGTGGATCGCGCTGCGCGCCAACGTCCGCAAGATCCTCGAAGGCGTCACGGTGGCCGACATCGCGGCGGACGCGCTGCCGGAGCCGGTACGGGCGCTGGCGGCGGAACCGGCGGCGTGGGAGAACCCGTGACCGCCGCTCACCGGAGGGCGACCAGTCCCAGCACGCCGAGGACCAGGCAGATGCCCAGGTTGGTCTTCGCGTAGTGCAGGAAGACCGCGGCGAACTCGCGGATCGTCGCGCCGGGCCAGAAGTACCGGGCGGTGGGCGCGCCGAGGACCTGGCCCCGGACGCCGGTGCGGCGGGCGGTGAGCGCGGCCCGCAGGACGTGGAAGTTGTTGGTCACCACGAGGCACCGGTACTCCGGCTTCAGCTCCCGCATGATCTTCTTGCTGAAGAGCAGGTTCTCCTCGGTGCTGCGGGAGCGGTCCTCGCGCAGGATCCGGTCCTCGGGGATCCCGGCCGCGACCAGGTGGGCGGCCATCGCGTCGGCCTCGGGGAGCTCCTCGTCGGGGCCCTGTCCGCCGGAGGTGACCAGGAGCGGCGGGTTGCCGCGGGCGGCCTGTGCCTCGTACAGCCTGCGGGCCCGGTCCAGCCGGTTCGCCAGCAGCCGCCCTACCCGGGAGCCGCCGACGAGTCCGCAGCCGAGGACGACGACGAAGTCCACGTTGCGCCGCGTCGGCAGCCGGCCGTAGAGGAGCGCGTAGCCCAGGAAGCACAGGAAGAGGAAGCAGACGTAGCCGACCGGGGGTGTCGAGAAGGCGGCGACGCGGACCAGGGTGGTGGAGCGGCCGGCGACGGCTGTGCCGAGCAGGGCGAGGAAGCCGAGGACCGCGAGTCCGGTGAGCACCGTGAGCAGGTTGCCGGGGCGGCTGCCCTCTCTGCGGACCATTTTCACGCCGTTCGCCATCAGGAAGAACGCGAGGACGAGGGCGCCCAGGACGAGCAGCGTGCCGACGGCCAGGGCCGTCGTCCGCAGCGACACCGGTGGCCGTTCGGGCCGTACGAACGCGGAGACCGACACGAGGGTGACGGTGATCCCGAGGAGGACGGCGTTGCTGAAGCGGCGCGGGTCCAGCACCACGCGGATGCAGAAGACCAGGAAGACCAGTGCTGCGGCGTACGTGAACATCGGGCTCCCGTCGGAGGCTGTGCTGCGAAGGCTGCTCCTCCTCGTCTGTCCCGGGCGGGGCTGTGAAATCCGGCGGTGTGAATGGCCGGAGTTCGCCCTGACCGGTTCATGCCATGGTTCCTACGATTCGAGCGCCCCGGTCTTCACAGGAAACACACAGTTTCTTCAAAGTTGAACCGTCGGGACCGCGGGTGCAACCCCCCACTCGAATCACTCGAACTGGAGAAACCATGGCACCCAGGAGACACCGCCTCCTGCTCGGCGGAGCGCTCGCCGCGCTGCTCACCGCCGGGTTGCCCGCGCAGGCCAAGGCCTCGTCGTCGCCCGTGTTCGACGACCCGCCGCCGGACAAGATCGTCATCAACGTGGCCACGGTGAACGGCTCCGGCTGTCCGGCGGGCACCACCGCGGTCGCCGTGTCCGAGGACAACGAGGCCTTCACCGTCACCTACAGCGACTACCTCGCCCAGGCCGGCGGCAACTCCGACCCCACCGCCTTCCGGCGCAACTGCCAGCTCAACCTGGTCGTCCACGTGCCGGGCGGCTTCACCTACGCCATCGCCAGCGCCGACTACCGCGGCTTCGCCTCGCTCCAACCGGGCGCCACCGGCACCCAGCGGGCCTCGTACTACTTCCAGGGCTCCTCGAACACCGCGTCCGCCAGCCACCCCTTCAGCGGCCCCTACAACGACAACTGGGAGGCCACCGACACCACCGACTGGGCCCAGCTGGTCTGGGCGCCCTGCGGGGTCCAGCGCAACTTCAACATCAACACCGAGCTGCGCGTGAACGCCGGCAGCGCGAACCCCGGCAAGGTCAGCTTCATGACCATGGACTCCACCGACGGCGAGATCAGCACCGTCTACCACCTCGCCTGGAAGCAGTGCCCCGGCAAGTGACCGCGCGGCCCGGCCCCGGCTCGCCCCGGCGCGACCCGTCCCGGTGACGGGACCCCGCCCCGGGGCGAGACCCTGCTCAGGCCTTGCTCACCGCCGTGGCCCGGAACGTGTTCCGGTAGGCCTGCGGGGAGACGCCGATCGCCGCGTGCAGGTGCTGCCGCAGTGACGCGCCCGTGGCGAAACCGACCTCGGCGGCGATGCGGTCGACCGGCAGCTCGCTGGTCTCCAGGAGGTCGCGGGCCCGCCGTACCCGCTGCTGGATCAGCCAGCGCCCGGGGCTCGTCCCCGTCTCCTCCTGGAACCGGCGGGCGAAGGTGCGCCGGCTCATCCGCGCGTGCTCCGCCAGCTCCTGCAACGCGAGCGGCCGTGCCAGGTTCTCCAGGGCCCACGCCCGGGTGTCCGCCGTCCCCGTGGCCCCCTCGTCCGGCACCGGCTGCTCGATGTACTGGGCCTGCCCGCCGTCCCGCCATGGCGGCACCACGCACTGCCGGGCCACGCTGTTGGCGACCGCGCTGCCGTGGTCCGAGCGCACGATGTGCAGGCACACGTCGACGCCGGAGGCGGCCCCGGCCGAGGTCAGCACGTCCCCGTCGTCGATGAACAGCACGTCCGGATCGAGCGCGACCTGCGGGAACATCCGCCGGAACCGGGGCGCCAGCGCCCAGTGCGTGGTCGCCGGCCGCCCGTCCAGCATCCCGGCCGCCGCGAGCGCGAACGCCCCCGTGCAGATGGAGACGATCCGGGTCCCGGGCCGGATCCGCGCCAGCGCGGCGGCGACGGGCTCCGGCAGCTCCTGCGCGATCCGCGCCATGTCGTACGGCGGTACGACCACGGTGTCCGCGTGCTCCAGCGCCTCCGGCCCGTGCTCCACGGTCACCGAGAAGTCGGCACTGGTCGCCACCGTACGGTCCTGCGCTGCCGCACAGGTCACGACGTCGTAGGCACCGGGCACGCAGGGGAAGACCCGGTTCGGGATGCCCAACTCGAAGGGGTAGACCCCGTCGAGCGCGAGGACGACGACGCGGTGGGGGCGGGTGGGCAGGAAGTCGACGACGGCGGTCATGGCACGATCCTATCGGCCACCGAGAATCGGGCCACCGGCGTACGCGAGGAAGTCCGCCCAGGCGGCGGGGGAAGCGGCGGAGCCGCCGCTGCTGTAGCTCGACTTGCGCCAGGAGAGGGCGGCTTAAGTTGACCGCTCTCCTGACCCTCGCAGTACGCGAACCAGCGGTTCTCCGGTGCCTCCAGGAGCCGCATGGGGCCGTCAAGGCCAGCGTGCGTCTCCTGTACCTGCGGCATGACCTGGATTGCGGGTCGAGGTCACCGACACCCGGGCCGAACGGCGGCCGCCCGCACCCGGGGCCGTACGGCCGCCTCGGCGTGACCGCGCCGACGCGCCCGGCAAGACCGTACGGGCCGAGATCGACCTGCCCCCGCGGCACCACCGCCGGGCGGCATCAGGCGGTGACGCTTTGGGCAGGACCGTGTCATGAACGAGGCCGAGGAGACGACACGGTTGCGGACGTGGACCGTGCGGGCGCTGTGGACCGCACTGGCGGTGCCCGCGAGCGCCCTGGTGACCGCCGGCTCCTTCGGTATCGCGTACGCGGTGGCCGAAGCGCCCGACCGCTGGGCGTCGCAGCTCGTCTTCGTCGGTGCCGTCCTCGCGGTCGGCTGTCTGATCGGCCTGGTCTTCCTCCTCCTCGACAGCCACCGGGAGTTCGGGAAGCTGGACGTGGTGGCCGCGGTGTGCGTCGCTCTGACGACGGCCACCTTCGTCTACGCGCTGGAGCAGCAGGCACTGCACGACCGGGGCCGGGTCGAGCGGGCGGTCGTGACCTCCGTGTTCCAGGCCGGTGGCGCGGGAGGCCTGAGCGACGGGGGGCCGGTGGCCCGGCTGGCCGATCTGTCCGGTCACCGGCTGGCCGGCACGGTGGGCGCCGGGCACCTCGCCGTGGGCGACCGGCTCACCGTGACCGTCGACCCCGAGGGCAAGTTCCCGGTGCGGCGGGGTCCGCGGCCCGGGCCCCCCACTCTCTGGTGGGGGATCGCCGCCGTGCCGGCCGCCTGCCAGGCCCTGCTCTACGCGGCGATGGGGTTCTCCACGGCCAGGCAGAACGAGTGGTACTGGCGAGCGCGGCGGCGCCGGGCCGCGGCGCGGGAACCCGCGTGAGGGGCCCCGGGGGAACGACCCCGGCCGGCACCGGCCCGCCACGGGCACGTCACCCGCACGTCGCCCGGACGAAGTGTCCCCGGCGGCCCGCGTTTCCCCGGCCGCGCGGCCCGCGTTGATAGCGTCCCCGTACCCCGTGTGCCGTACCTGCCGTCCGACCGAGAGAGACCTGATGCCCCCGACGATCCGCAGGGCCGTGATCCCCGCCGCCGGGCTGGGCTCCCGCCTGCTGCCCCTGACCAAGGCCACGCCGAAGGAGATGCTCCCGGTCGGCGACAAGCCGGTCATCGAGCACACCGTGCGTGAGCTGGTGGACTCCGGGATCACCGACATCACCATCGTCGTCTCGGGCGGCAAGAGCCTGATCCAGGACCACTTCCGGCCCAACCCGGCCCTCGTCGAGCAGCTGCGCGCCGACGGGAAGACCGCCCACGCCGACGCCGTCGAGGAGGTCGCCGAACTGGCCCGCAAGGGGCACATCACCTACCTCGACCAGTACGGCCCGTACGGCAACGGCACCCCCGTGCTGAACGCCGCCCGCTCCTTCGGCGACGAGCCCGTCCTCGTGCTCTGGCCCGACGACGTGTTCGTCGCCGAGGTGCCCCGCGCCCAGCAGCTGATACGCGCCTACGAGCAGACCGGCTGCCCGGTGCTGGCCCTGCTGCCCATGGACCCCGCCGACTCCCAGCGCTACGGCGTGCCCATCGTCAAGGAGGACCTCGGCGACGGCCAGTTGCGCATCACGGGCCTGGTCGAGAAGCCCGCCCCGGCCGACGCGCCGTCGCCGTACGCGGCCATCGGCGGCTACGTCGTCACCCCCGGCATCATCGACGAGCTGCGCGAGCAGACCCGCCGCTGGTACGAGCACCGGACCGGCGAGGTGTACCTGACCGACGCCATCAACGCCTACGCCGCGGGCCGGGCCGTGTACGGGCAGGTCATCCAGGGCCGCTGGTACGACACCGGGAACCCGGCCGACTACCTCGTCGCCCAGATGGCCTTCGCCCTCGCCCACCCCGAGTACGGGCCGGTGCTGCGCGGCCTGGTCGGCAAGCTCGACGATCCGCAGGGCGCCGTGCGGCGTACGGTATGATCGTTACCGAGCTGGTCGCCGCAACTCGCGGTGGCTGGTACTGCGTTGGTGGTCCAAGGAAAGACGCCCCGCTTCCTGCGGGGAAATGCAGGTGCAAGGCCTGCCCGGCGCTCGATCCGGTGCCCGTTC
>NZ_JBEYFC010000259.1:0-12208 GCF_040634175.1 Streptomyces sp. NPDC007162 | reverse complement strand
TAGAGCAGCTGACTCTTAATCAGCGGGTCCGGGGTTCGAGTCCCTGGCGGCGCACGCGAAGTAGAGAACAGATGGGCCAAGCTCCGAGAGCTTGGCCCATCTGTTCGTGTGCTCCCGGCTAGGCCAGTTCCCTCGGGGTGATCTTCACGTTCCAGGCGCCGGACACCGTGCGCCCCTCCACCTCCACCTTCACCCCGTCCCCGGGCACCGTGAAGCTCTCCCCGAGGGCGACCGGGGCGTCGGCCAGCGGCGGGTAGACCGAGTTCTCCCAGCAGGCCTCGGTGCGCGGATGGGCGTCGACCACCTCGATCGGACCGCCGCCGGAGGCCGTCTCGTCCCGGACCCGGTAGACCAGGACGCCCTGTCGGCAGGCCGTGCCGTCGCCGCCGGTCGCGCCCCGCGCCTCGAAGGCCAGCGCGCTGCCGGGACCGGTGCGCACCACCGCCAGCTTGGTGCCGTCGCCGAGCCCGAACGCCGGGCCGCCCCCGGCTCCCTGCTGCGGCACCCCGGGCCCGGCGGACAGCGGCTCCAGGGTCAGCCGGGTCGGTCCGGCCCCCCGTACACACACCACCTGGCGCGGATCCAGCCACCCCAGCTTCCACTTGTGCCAGGCGAAGAAGTCCGGGGAGAGACCGAACTGGCTGCCCATCAGATCCCAGTCTCCGACGTACGTGTCCCAGTCGCCCTTGCCGTCATCCGGCCGGTGGTAGAGGTCGGGGAGGTCGAAGAGGTGCCCGGTCTCATGGGCGAGAACCAGCCGGTCCGGCGGATGCTTCTCGAAGACGGTGACCACCCGGCGCACGTCCGTGCCGTCGACGTGCGCGGGGGTGTCCAGATTGACCACCTTCGTGGCGTCCGAGTCGACGCCGGGCGCGTCCGGGTCGGCCACGAAGTACACGATGTCGTAGCGCGAGAAGTCGACCACCGGATCGGCCACGGCGAACGCGTCCCGCAGGTAGGCGGCCCGCAGCGGCATGCTCCAGTCACGCTGTATGCCGTACGCGACCGACGGCCGGGGCATTTTCAGCCAGCGCGCGAGCGGGTGCGGGCGGATGGTGAACTTCCCGTAGGAGGCCTGCTCGTAGAAGCGGCTGGTGGCCGGGAAGTGGTCGGCGGCGAGCTCCGCGGGGGTGGTGCGGGGGGTGGCGTCCGGGAAGGAGAGGAACACCATCACGGCCGAGAGCGGGTGGGTCGGGCGGGTGTAGTCGGGGTTCCAGGTGTCGACGCCCTCGGAGTGGTGCGCGTCCGTGCGGGGCAGTGCACAGGGAGCCGTGGAGAACGGCTCGGCCGCCGAACGACCGGTCAGGATCGTCGTCGCGACGAGCGCCGTCATCGTGGTGAGGACGGCGGCACTGCTGCGCAGCAGGAGACGCGGCACGGAAGGACCTCCGGGGGCGGTTCGCGGGACACCGCACCCAGATTGCGATCATTTGTCGCGTTATGACCTGTTTATCTGCACCAGAAGGGTGAGGAACCCCCTGCTCGCCGCAGAGAGACCCGAACGGCCGACACCCCGACGTACTCACGGAACGTCACAAGTGATCGGGCGGCTCAAGAACCCGTCCAGGTGCGGGCAGAAACGATCTGTCAGAACCACCGGTTCATCGGGGACACTGGACAGTGGCTGGAAGGCCCTCGGGCCAGCCTCTATGATCGGCACACTTTCCTGCACGGACAGAGATCGAGTGCACTGCGGGAGCGAGCGGTGAGCGGAACGTCCGAAGGGCCGACGCCCGCGGCAGACCTCGACCGGTCCGCCGTCACAGACAGTGACAAGACCTATCGGAAGTCGTACGAGACGACAGAACTGAAAACCTACGAGTACGCCTTCTCGGCCGCCACGCTGCCCATGGTCGTGGTCGACGGCGACGGGCTCGTCGGCGCCGCCAACGAGGCGTTCGCGACCCTGATCGGCGCCGATCGGGCCGGGCTCACCGGCCGGGTCGCCGCGGATCTGGTGGACCTGGCCTCCGACGCCCGTTCCTGGCATGCCTACCGCGAGGTACTGCGCGGCCGGCAGGCCAAGCTGCGCTGCACCCGGCGGCTGAAGCACCCCGACGGCCACTCGGTGTGGGTCCAGGTGAGCATCGCCCCGCTGGCCAAGGGCGCGCCGGGCGTCCTGATGTCGGTCACCGACATCAACGACCGCCGTGAACTCCAGGCCCGGCTGCGCCACTTGCAGATGCACGACCCGGTGACCCGGCTGCCCAACCGGACGCTGTTCTTCGAACGGCTGTCGGCCGCCCTGGAGGCGGAGTCGTACGAGCAGAGCGGCACCGGCCGGATCGGCCTGTGCTACCTGGACCTGGACGGCTTCAAGGCGGTCAACGACACCCTCGGCCACCGGGTCGGCGACCGGCTGCTGGCCGCCGTCGCCGAACGGCTGACCAGGATCGCCGACGAGGCCGGCTTCGCACGGGCCGGGGCGCCGCTGGTGGCCCGGCTGGGCGGCGACGAGTTCGCCCTGCTGGTCGAGGACTCCACGGGCACCGAGCAGCTGGCCGACCTGGCGGAGTCGGCGCTGGCCGCGCTCCAGGCGCCGTTCGACCTGGCCGGGCAGCGGCTGTCGCTCTCGGCGTCGATCGGGGTGGTGGAACGCCATGCGGCCGGCACGACCGCGACCGGCCTGATGCAGGCCGCCGACACGACCCTGTACTGGGCGAAGGCCGACGGCAAGGCCCGCTGGACGCTCTTCGACCCGGAGCGCAACGCCCATCTGGTGACCCGTCAGGCGCTCTCCTCCACCCTCCGGCACGCCATCGAACGCGGCGAGTTCGTGCTCGAGTACCAGCCGTTGGTGGGCATGGGCGACGGGCGGCTCAACGGCGTCGAGGCCCTGGTCCGCTGGCATCACCCGCAGTTCGGCACGCTGACGCCGAATCGGTTCATCGGACTGGCGGAGGAGGACGGCTCGATCGTCCCGCTCGGCCGCTGGGCCCTGACCACCGCGTGCCGCCAGGCCCGCCGCTGGCAGCTGGACCACCCCGGCGAACCGCCGATCTTCGTCAGCGTCAACGTCGCCGTCCGCCAGGTCTGGGACTCGGACCTGGTCGCGGACGTGGCCGAGACCCTCGCCGAGACCGGCCTGGCCCCGCACCTGCTGCAACTGGAGCTCACGGAGTCGGCGGTGATGGGCTCGGCCGGCCGCCCGCTCCAGGCCCTCCAGGCGCTCAGCGACATGGGGGTGCGCATCGCCATCGACGACTTCGGCACCGGCTACTCGAACCTCGCCTACCTCAGCCGTCTCCCGGTCTCCGTCCTCAAACTGGACGGTTCCTTCGTCCGGGGCTTCCAGTACGACGACCCCGGCGACCGCCCGAACCCGGCCGACGAGGTCGTGGTGGAGGCGATGATCCAGCTGGCCCACCGCCTGGGCCTCACCGTCACCGCCGAATGCGTCGAGACGTCGGCGCAGGCCTCCCGGCTGCGGCACATCGGCTGCGACACCGGCCAGGGGTGGCTCTACTCCCGGCCGGTGACGGCGGATCGTATCTCCGAACTGCTGGACACCCGGACCTACGCGGACACCCCGGTCGGCAACCCGTAGGCGTCGGCGACCAGTTCGTAGGAGCGCAGCCGCAGTTCGCCGCGGTGGGCGTGCGAGGTGAGCATCAACTCGTCGGCGCCGGTGCGCTTGTGGAGGTCGTCGAGGCCCGCGCGGACCTCGTCGGGGGTGCCGTGCACGATGTTCGACGTCCAGGAGTGCACGAACTCCTCCTCCATGGGCGAGAACTCGTGCCGGTCGGCGTCGTCCGGGTCGGGGAACAGGCCCGGCCGTCCGGTGCGCAGCCGCAGCATGTTCAGCGCGCCGGCCCGCACCTGGCGGCGCGCCTCGCGCTCGTCGTCCATCGCGAGGACGGAGACGCCGATCAGGGCGTAGGGCGCGTCGAGGACGGCGGACGGGGTGAAGGACTCCCGGTACAGGTCCAGGGCCGGGATGGTGTTCTGGGCGGAGAAGTGGTGCGCGAAGGCGAACGGCAGTCCGAGCATGCCGGCCAGCCGGGCGCTGAACCCGGAGGAGCCGAGCAGCCAGACGGGCGGCCGGTGCGGGGACTGCACACCGCCCGGGGTGGTGCTCTGGACGGGGCCGGGGATGGCGTGGATCCGCCGGTAGGGATGCCCGTCCGGGAAGTCGTCGTCCAGGAACCGGGTGAGTTCGGCGAGCTGCTGCGGGAAGTCGTCGGCGCCCTCGTTGAGGGTCTGGGTGCGGCGCAGGGCGGCCGCGGTGGCGCCGTCGGTGCCCGGCGCCCGGCCGAGTCCCAGGTCGATCCGTCCCGGGGCCATGGCCTCCAGCGTGCCGAACTGCTCGGCGATGACGAGGGGGGCGTGGTTGGGCAGCATGACGCCGCCCGAGCCGAGCCGGATGCGCTCGGTGTGGGCGGCGAGGTGGGCGAGGATCACGGCGGGCGAGGAGGAGGCCACGCCGGGCATCGAGTGGTGCTCGGCGACCCAGTACCGGTGGAAGCCGCGGGCCTCGCCGAGCCGGGCGAGCGCGACGCTGGTGCGCAGGGCGTCGGTGGCGGTGCTGCCGGTGCCGACGGTCACCAGGTCCAGTACGGAGAGGGGCACAGGGGCGCTGCCGTGCGCGATGCCCCGGATCTCGTCTGCCGACACGGTGAGAGCCTCCTGTTGCCGCCGTGAGGTGTACGGAGGTGGGCAACAGGAGGAGGTCTCCGTTTATTCCTCGCTGCCCTCCTGCGGCGGCGCCGGTCAGGCCTGCACGAGGGGCTCGCGGGTGAACAGGGTGCCCAGTGCGGGAGCGTTCACCCGCCGGTCCGCCAGGCGCAGCCCCTCCCACACCGTCACCTGGTTCGCCGTGAGCACCGGCTTGGACAGCGTCTTCTCCAGCAGGGGCAGGTGCGCCGCGGTGTGCAGTGCCGTGTCCGGCAGGAGCACCGCCTCGGCCTCGCCGGCGTCCGCGGTGCGCGCCAGCGCGAGGATCTCCGCCTCCCCCCAGGTCCCCACCTCGGCCGCCGTGGCGGTCCCCGAGGCGCGCACGCCGGTCACCTCCAGGCCGCCGGCCCGCAGGAACTCCGCGAAGAGCCGGGCCACGTCCTCCGGGTAGGTCGCGCCGACCGCCACCCGTCGTACCCCGAGCTCCCGCGCCGCGTGCACGAACGCGAAGGAGGTCGCCGACGCCGGCAGGCCGGCCGCCTGGGCGAGGGCGCGGACCTGCTGCTGGGCGCCCTCCCAGCCGTGCACGAAGCTTCCGCTGGTGCTCGCCCACACGACCGCGTCCGCGCCCGCGAGCCGCAGCTCCGCCACGCCGGCGGCGAGCCGGTCGGCGGAACCCGTCTCGCTCAGCGCGTCCACCCGGTGGGCGTCCTCGCCGGTGTCGGTGTGGACGACGTCCACCCGGATGTCGCTGCCGAGGAGCTGCTCGATACGCGGATAGTCGTCCTCGGCGGAGTGCCCCGGGTAGAGGAGTCCGAGCGCTGTCATGGCCACCCTTCCTGCTGTTCTTCCGGCAGTACGGGCCACTCCCGCGCCACCGGTCCGGCGGGATGACGGACGGGCGTCCGACAGGGCCCAACCGCTCGGGTACCCAGCCTGCGCGGCGCCGCCCACATCGTGACCTGGTTGGCCGACAGGGCCGGCCGCCGGACGCCCGGCCGTCGAAGGGCGCCACGACAGCCGTTGACGAAGGTGGGTTCGGGTGCGAGCGTGGTCGATCCGCGCATCTCAGACGTTTCATCCGTGCATCTCAGACCTTTCATCCGCCCGTGTCAGACGCCGCCGGACGCCGGGAGACCGCCCCGAATGACGCCGCCTGTGCCCACTGTGCTGGTCCTCGACGCCGACCCGCCGCCCCGTCTGGGCCGGCTCACCGGCCGCGCCCGCGTCGTGCACACCGACGCGGCGGGGCTCGCCGCCCGGCTGCCGGCCGCCGACGTCCTGCTGGTCTGGGACTTCGCCTCGCACGCGGTGCGCGAGGCCTGGCCCGGGGACGGGCCGCGGCCGCGCTGGGTGCACACGGCGAGCGCGGGCGTCGACCATCTGATGTGCCCCGAGCTGGCCGCCTCCGACACGGTCGTCACCAACGCCCGCGGGGTCTTCGACCAACCGGTCGCCGAGTACGTGGCCGCGTTGGTGCTGGCGCTCGCCAAGGACCTGCCGCGGACCCTCGACCTGCAGCGGGAGCGGACCTGGCGGCACCGCGAGGCCCGCCGGGTGGCGGGCACGCGCGCGTGCGTGGTCGGCTCCGGGCCGATCGGCCGGGCGATCGTCCGCACCCTGAAGGCGCTCGGCGTCACGACCGCGCTGGTCGGCCGGGTGCCCCGCACCGGTATCCACGGCCCCGACGACCTGGACCGGCTGATGTCCCGGGCGGACTGGGTGATCGCCGCCGCCCCGCTGACCGAGCAGACGTACGGCATGTTCGACGCGCACCGCTTCGGCGTGATGCAGCCGTCGGCCTGTTTCATCAACGTCGGCCGGGGCCGGCTGGTCGACGAGGCCGCGCTCGTCCAGGCGCTCACCAGACGCTGGATCGCCGCCGCGGCCCTGGACGTCTTCGCCGCCGAACCCCTCCCCGCCGACAGCCCGTTGTGGGAGGTGCCGGGCCTGGTCGTGTCCCCGCACATGAGCGGCGACACGGTCGGCTGGCGGGATGACCTGGGCGCCCAGTTCGTGGAGTTGTACGAGCGCTGGGCGGCGGGCAGATCCCTGCTGAACGTGGTCGACAAGAAGCGTGGGTACGTGCCCGGTCACTGAACGCCTCCGGGGGATTGCCCGTGCAATCCCTGGTGCATAAGTCGGTTGGACTCGGGTAGCCGCGCCGCCATGGCTCCACCACACGGCAACGACACAGATATATCCGGGTACGAATCCAGACATTCTCGGCGGGCGGTGCTCGCGGGCGTCGCGGCCGTCGGCGCACTCGCCGCCGCCGGGTGCACACGGGTGGCCACCGCGTCCACCAGCAACGGCGGTGACCTGCTGCAACGCCTGCGCGCCCAGGGTGTCGTACGGCTCGGGATCGCCGGCGAGATCCCCTTCGGGTACATCGACCGGAACGGCCGTCTGACCGGCGAGGCACCGAAGCTGGCCGAGGCGGTCTTCAAGCGGCTCGGAGTCGACCAGGTGCAGCCGGTGCCCACCGAGTTCGGTTCGCTGATTCCCGGACTGAATTCGCAGCAGTTCGATGTCGTGGCCGCCGGGATGTACGTCACCCCGGAGCGCTGCCAGCAGGTGATCTTCGCCGACCCGGACTACCAGATGCTCGACTCGTTCGTGGTGCGCAAGGGCAATCCCAAGGGGCTGCACAGCTACCGGGACGTCGTCGCGAAGAAGGCGAAGTTCGCCACGGGGACGGGCTACGCCCAGATCCAGCACGCGGTCGAGGCCGGGTACCGGCAGAGCGACATCCTGATCGTGCCCGACCAGGTCGCCGGGCTGAACGCGGTGGAGGCGGGGCGGGTCGACGTGTTCGCCGGGACCGCGGTCACCGTCCGCGACGTCGTCAGGAAGTCCGCCAAGACCGAGGCGACCAAGCCGTTCGCGCCGCTCGTGGGCGGCAGACCACAGGTCGACGGGGGCGCGTTCGCGTTCCGGTCGGCGGAGACGCGGCTGCGGGACGCCTTCAACGTGGAGCTGCGCAAGCTGAAGAAGAGCGGCGAACTGCTGCGGATCCTGCGGCCGTTCGGCTTCACCCAGGCGGAGATGACCGACCTGACGGCGAAGGAGCTGTGCGGGGGAGGCAAGAGCGGATGACCTCCGGACTGTGGGAACTCGTACTCAGGGGCACCTGGACGACCCTCCAGCTGCTGGTGCTCAGCGGACTGCTGATGACGGCCGTCGCCCTGGTGGTGGGCGTGGCGCGGACGAACCGGCTCTGGATCGTCCGGTTCCTCGCCGGTCTCTACACCGAGGTGTTCCGCGGCACCTCGGCGCTGGTGATGATCTTCTGGGTGTTCTTCGTGCTGCCGGTCGCCTTCGGCTGGCAGCTGGTGCCGCTGTGGGCGGGCGCCCTCGCCCTCGGGCTGACGTACGGCGCGTACGGCGCGGAGATCGTGCGCGGCGCGCTGAACGCGGTCGACCCGGCGCAGCAGGAGGGCGGGATCGCGCTCAACTTCACGCCCTGGCAGCGGCTGCGGCTGATCCTGCTGCCGCAGGCCGTGCCGGAGATGATCCCGTCGTACTGCAACCTGCTGGTCGAGCTGCTCAAGGGCACCGCGCTGGTGTCGATCACCGGCATGGGCGACCTGGCGTTCAGCGGGAACCTGGTGCGGCTGGCACTGCAGGAGAGCGCGCACATCTACACGTACCTGCTGGTCATCTACTTCGTGATCGCGTTCGTCATCACGCGGCTGATGCGCGGTCTCGAGAAGCGGCTGAAGGCCGGGATCGGCAAGGACGCGGGGAACGAGCGTGCGGCGCGGGCGGCCAAGCGCAAGGAGACGACCGGGGTCGGTGGTGTCGCGTGAAGTGGGACTGGAGTGCCGTCAGCGGTTTCATGCCGTACTTCTGGGACGGCCTGCTGGTCACCCTGCAGGCGCTGGCCCTCGGTTCGCTGATCTCGTTCTCGCTGGGACTGGTGTGGACGCTGCTGCTGCGGACGCCCACCAGGTGGGTGCGCTGGCCGGTCGGGGTGGTGACGGAGTTCGTACGCAACACCCCGCTGCTGGTGCAGCTGTTCTTCCTGTTCTACGTGCTGCCCGAGTGGGGCCTGACGTTCTCCGCGCTGACCACCGGCGTCTTCGCGATCGGCCTGCACTACTCGACGTACACCATGCAGGTCTACCGGGCCGGGATCGAGGCGGTGCCGGCCGGCCAGTGGGAGGCGGCGACCGCCCTCAGCCTGCCGGCCCGGCGGACCTGGGCCGTGGTGATCCTGCCGCAGGCGCTGCGCCGGGTGGTCCCGCCGCTCGGCAACTACGTGATCTCCATGCTCAAGGACACCCCGATCCTGATGTCGATCACCGTGCTCGAGATGCTCGGCGAGGCGCGGCTCTTCTCCCAGCAGCACTTCCAGTTCACCGAGCCGGTGACGGTGATCGGCGTCGCCTTCATCGTCATCTCCTACCTCGCCTCCCTCCTCCTGCGCACCCTGGAGCGTCGCCTTGTCCGTTGAGACCAGCAAGCAGAGCGATCAGCAGCCGGCCACGGCCGGTACGGCGTCCGCCGACCTCGTCCGCCTGGAGGGGATCACCAAGCGGTTCGGGGACAACACCGTCCTGGACGGTCTCGACCTGAGCGTGCGGGCGGGCCGGCACGTCACCCTGATCGGGCCCTCCGGCTCCGGCAAGACCACGATCCTGCGGCTGCTGATGACCCTGACCAAGCCGGACACCGGCACCATCACCGTCGACGGGCAGCCGCTCTTCCCGGCGTCGGAGAAGGAGCTGCGGGAGGTCCGCAAGCAGATCGGGATGGTGTTCCAGCAGTTCAACCTGTTCCCGAACATGACCGTGCTGCGCAACCTCACCGAGGCCCCGGTCACCGTGCTCGGCCTGTCCAGGGACGAGGCGGAGGCGCGCGCCCGGGAGCTGCTGGACCTGGTGGGACTCGCCGACAAGGCCGACGCCCGGCCGACGAAGCTCTCCGGCGGCCAGCAGCAGCGGGTCGCCATCGCCCGGGCGCTGGCCATGCGGCCCAAGGTGCTGCTCCTCGACGAGGTGACCTCGGCGCTCGACCCCGAGCTGGTCGCGGGCGTGCTCGACCTGCTCAGGGACATCGCCCGCACCACGGACATCACGATGCTCTGCGTGACCCACGAGATGAACTTCGCCCGGGACATCTCCGACCAGGTCCTGATGTTCGACGCGGGCCGGATCATCGAGGCGGGTCCGCCGGAGCAGATCTTCGGCGACCCCGAGCAGGAGCGGACCCGGGAGTTCCTGAGCGCGGTGCTGTAGATATTTCCATCGGGGCACCGTAAAAGTTTCCCAACGCAGTCCCGTGACTACAGGAAGTGAAAGCACGATCAGGCGAGGTCCGGCGGTCGGGTCATTCCGCTGGCATATGCCAGCGGGCCTTCGTCGCAGTTGGGAGCGCCGGAATCTCACCAACACCCCCTCCGGTTCGGGCCCTTGCCCGTTATCGTGGAGACAATCCGCCATCCGGACTGCGGCCAGACCGTAGAAGTGCCGAGCGAGCGCAGGGGGATCACCGTGGCGCTGAAGCACGAGCCGACCGCCCCGTACCACTCCGCCCAGGACGCCCTGCGGGTCCTGGAGACGGTGGCACGGCACTCCGCCGGCGTCACCGACACCGAGCTGGCCCGCCTCACCCGCCTGGACCCCGACCGGCTGACCGGGCTGCTGCGCATGCTGCGCCGCGAGGGCTATGTCGAGCAGGTCACCGACGGCGCCTACGTCACCGGCGAGACCCTGCGCCGCCTCGGCTCCGCGCACGACCGGGAGCGGGCCCTCGGCGAGCAGCTCCAGGTGATCCTCGACCGCCTGCGCGACTCGGTCGGCGCCGCCGTCTACCTCAGCCGGTACGTCGACGGCGAGGTGCGGATCGGCCCGTACGCGGCCGGCCCGGGCACCCCCGCGGTCAACGAGTGGGTGGACTTCCGCTCCTCCGCGCACGCCACCGCGATCGGCAAGAGCCTGCTCACCCAGCTGGACCACAACGCCCGCCGCGACCACCTCTCCCGGCACAAGATGGCCCGGCTCACCTCGCGCACCATCACCAGCGACAAGCTGCTGCTCTCCCGGCTGGAGGCGCAGCCGCCGACGGTGCCCGTCCTGGACCTCCAGGAGTACGCGATCGGCACGGTGTGCGCGGCGGTCCCGATCACCGCGGGTTCGGCCGTGGGCTGCCTGGCCCTGTCCCTGCCGGTGGAGCACGCCCACCGGCTCCGCCAGGCCGCCGACGCCCTGAACCGCGGCGCGGCCCCGCTCCTGCTGTCCCTCGCCCTCTAGGGCACGCCCAGGGCCCGTACCGGCGGCTCGTCCCGGTGGTCGGAAGCACCCCCGCGGACCAGGTAGTATTTTCTTCATCGCCACCGCGAGAACGAGGTTCGGACGGTCGGCGAGAGTCATGCGCCGCTAGCTCAGTTGGTTAGAGCAGCTGACTCTTAATCAGCGGGTCCGGGGTTCGAGTCCCTGGCGGCGCACAGAAGAAGGGCCTCTCGTGGACACGAGGGGCCCTTCGGCGTCCTCGGGGGTCAGCCTGCGGTACGTCCGCTCCCCCGGCGGCCGCCACCACACCGGGTCGGCGCACCGCACCCCCTCCCCGCGCAGCGCGGCCCGCTGGATCTTGTTGGTGGCCGTCACCGGCATCCGCTCCACGACCCGGACGAACCGGGGCGCCATCTTCGTCCCCAGGTCGGGCTGGGCCAGCAGGAACTCGGCGAAGTCCAGCGGGTCGAAGCGCCCGGCGACCGTCGCCATCACCTGGTCCCCGGTGACCGGGTCGGGCACCCCGTACACGGCGACGGCGTCCGCCCCCTCGTACCGGGCCAGGATGTTCTCGATCATCGCGGCGGCCAGGTTCTCCCCGTCGACCCGGATCCGGTCGTCGGTGCGCCCCGCGAAGTACAGGTAGCCGTCGGTGTCGCGGCAGAACAGGTCCCCGGTCCAGTACCACCCCCCGCGCCGCCGCTCGGCCTCCGCCTCCGGGTTGCGCCAGTAGCCCTCGAAGGGGTTCGGCGCCCGGTTCACCAGCTCGCCGATCGCCTCCTCCCCGTTGAGCAGCCGCCCGCCGGAGTCGAACACGGCCGCCGGGCACTCCGTGCCGGTCTCCTGGTCGAGTACGACGAGACCGGGTGCCGCCCGCCCCACCGCTCCGGCCGGTGTCCCCGGCGACCACTGGACGGCCGCCCCGCCCTCGGAGGACCCGTACCCCTCGACCAGCCGCACCCCGAACCGCTCCTCGAAGGCCGCCGCGTCCACGGCCCCGGCCTCCGTCCCGAACCCGAGCCGCAGCGGGTTCTCGCGGTCGTCGGCGCGCGGCTCGGTGGCAAGTACGTAACTCACCGCGCGGCCGACATAGGTGAAGTAGGTGGCCCGGTACCGGCGCACGTCGGCCAGGAAGCCCGACGCCGAGAACCGCCGCCGCAGCGCCACCCCGGCGCCCGCCACCAGCGCGGGCGCCCAGTCGGCGATCACGGCGTTGCCGTGGAACATCGGCATGCAGACGTAGTGCACGTCGTCGGCGCACACCCCGAACTGCGCCACGAGCGAGTGCCCGGCCGCCGCGAGCCGCCCCTGCGAGCAGAGGGCCGCCTTGGGAGCCCCCGTGGACCCGGAGGTGAAGT
>NZ_JBEYFC010000258.1:0-12222 GCF_040634175.1 Streptomyces sp. NPDC007162 | reverse complement strand
GGAACGCCCGTACGCTGCGGGCGTTCCCCGGGGCACCACCCGCCCCTTCGAACTCCTCGGCGCCGAGGGCGTCGACGCCCGCTGGGCCGCCGCCGTGGGCGAGCTGGGACTGCCGGGCGTGCGGTTCAGGGAGGCGTACTTCGCGCCGACGTTCTCGAAGTTCCAGGGCAGGACCGTCGGCGGGGTGCAGATCCACGTGCACGACCGGGCCGCCTACGACCCCGTGCGCACCGGCGTGGCGCTGCTCGTCACCGCCAGGAAGGTGTGGAGCGGCTTCGCCTGGCGCGCCGACCACTGGATCGACACGCTCACCGGATCCACGACGGTCCGCACGATGGTCGACGCGGGTGCGGGCCCCGACGAGATCGTCGGGGCCTGGCAGGACGACCTGGCCGCCTTCCGCCGGGTGCGAAAGGAATTTCTCCTCTACAGGTGAGGCGCGGCGTATGGCCAACGTTGCCCGGGAGCGGGACGATGCGCGCACATCGCACCGGTTCGGGCGGCGAGGAGCCTGGTATGGCGGATCCTGGGATGAGCGTGGCTCCCTACTGGGAGCTGACCTTCGACGCGGACGGGGATCCGGACGGCGCCGAACGCGACCGGCTGCTGGCCGAGGTCACCGGCCGCGGTGTCCGTGACCTGATCGTCTTCGCGCACGGCTGGAACAACGACCGTACCGGCGCGACCGCCCTGTACCGGCACTTCTTCGCCCCGATGCCGGGGCTCGCGCCGAGGGCGAGACTCGGGTACGTCGGGGTGGTCTGGCCGTCGATGCGGTTCTGCGACGAACCGATCCCCGACTTCCCGAAGTCGGTGGTGGCCGCGGAGGCGGAGGAGTCCCCGGCCCCGGTCCTCGACAAGGACACCCGGCACGCGCTCCTGGAGACGTTCCCGGGGCGGGCCACGGTGGTCGACCAGATCGCCCGGATGCTGGACCAGCGGCCGGCCGGTGAGCTCGAGGAGTTCGGGCGCCTGGTGCGGCTGCTGGTCGAGGTCCTGCCCGGCGGCCCGCAGCCGCTGTTCGCGGCGGACACGATCGCGGAAGGCGTCCCGCAGAGCGAGCCGGTGCTGTTCAGCGGGGAGGCGACGCGGCTGTGCGAGGAGTTCGCGGGGGCCGTCGCGTCCCTGCGGGAGGGCGGGAGCGCGGCCGGGTTCGCGCTGCCGAACCCGTGGGACGGGGCGAAGGAGTTGCTGCGGCAGGCGACGTACTACGCGATGAAGCGGCGGGCGGGCACCGTCGGGGAGCATGGCCTCGGACCGGTGGTCGGGCAACTGGCACAGGCGGCGCCCGACGTGCGGGTGCATCTGGTCGGGCACAGCTTCGGCGGCCGGCTGGTGTCCTTCGCGCTGCGCGGGCTGCCGGACGGGGTGCGCACGGTGAAGTCCGTGACCCTGCTGCAAGGCGCCTTCTCGCACTACGCGTTCGCCGCCCGGCTGCCCCAGGACCCGCGCACCAGCGGGGTGCTGCACGGTCAGCAGAACCGGATCGACGGCCCGTTGGTGTGCTGCTACTCCCACTTCGACGAGGCGCTCGGCACGCTGTACCCACTGGCCTCCCGGATGGCGGACGACTGCGAGTCGGCCCTGGGCGCGGACGTGGCGCGGCTGCTGGGCGACCAGTGGGGCGCGATGGGCCACGACGGCGTCCAGGCGGTGCCGGGCACCGGGTCGCTGGACCTGGCGGCGGCGCTGCGCGGACCGCTCGCCGCGTCGGGTTGTGTGAACGTCGACGCGGCGGCGGTCGTGAACCGGGGCGGTCCGCCGACCGGGGCGCACAGTGACATCGTGCACCCCGAACTGGCGCGGTTGGTGCTGGCGGCGGGGCGCATCGGGTGACCCCGCCGCCGTGCGGGTGTCACCGGTGCGAGGTGTACTCCACCACCTGCTGGAAGGTGGGCCGGTTCTGCCAGCTGATGTTGTAGTGCTTGATGCCGCCCAGGGTGCGCTGGACGATCGAGTCGGCACACCACTGGTCGCCCGCCGAACACAGCGAGTCCCCGGGGTAGACGGTGGACGCGCTGGTGCCGGCCGCCGTCTTCAGGGTGCTGATCAGGATGTCCCGGCAGGAGCTGAGGCTGCCGCCGCCGCAGTACTGCTCGGCCAGCGGCCCGGACACGCTCTGCCCGAGCACCGAACGGATGTCCTTGTCGACATAGCTCCACCAGCCGTACTGGAAGGAGCTGCCGGCGTGTGAGCCGGTGGGTCCGTGTGCGGCCCACGGGGCTTCGTCGACGGGCAGGTTGGCGGTGAACGCGGTGTACAGGTCGGAACCGAGGCCGGGCTGGAACTCGGCCTTCACCAGCAGCGGCCACCAGGCGTCCAGGATCCGGATGGCGTCGGAGTTGGCGTAGGTCTTGGAGCCCGCCGACGTCTCCGTGCGCTTGCCGCCCGCGGTGAGCCAGGTCTGGATCTTGCTGACGGCCGCGGCGGCCGTGGAGTCGGTGACCGTACTGCTGTTGATCACCTTCAGCAGATCCGGCACCACGTCCTCGGCCCGCAGGTCCGTGAGCGACGCGTCCGCCATGGCCTTGACAAGCGAGGAGCGGGTGACGCCCCCGGCTGCCACGAGTTTCTTCACCCGGTCGTCGAGGAGGTTGCCCCGGTGGACCGAGCCGTCGCCCCAGCTGGCGGTCGTGTAGTCGAGCGCCTGCTTGTTGTTCCAGGAGACGTAGTAGTCCTGGTCGATGGACTGGGGGTGCTGCGAGGCCGGGGTGTAGTCGGCCGTGTTGGTGGTCGGGTCCCAGTTCTGCCACTCGTAGGCGGCC
Source organism: Streptomyces sp. NPDC007162 (assembly GCF_040634175.1). Lineage (NCBI taxonomy): Bacteria > Bacillati > Actinomycetota > Actinomycetes > Kitasatosporales > Streptomycetaceae > Streptomyces > Streptomyces sp. NPDC007162. Next base: position 9,457 of record NZ_JBEYFC010000258.1, on the reverse strand, counting down.
TGGCCCCAGACCGGGAACTCCGGGTCGACACCGCTCGCGCGCACCGGGTTGTTGCCGCTGTTGTAGTACGCGGTGTGCGAGGAGTCGGCGTAGAACCAGTTGAAGGTGTAGTTGATGTGCTGCACCGCGCTCTGGAACGTCTGCGGGCTGTTCACATAACTGGGATCGTTGAGCATCTGGAAGCCGATGATCGAGTCGGCCTCGTGCATGTAGGAGGAGCGCAGGGTGGTGTAGGCGACCTTCTTGCCGCCGACGGTGGCCCGGTATTCGACGGGTCCGTACTTCGTCTTCCAGACCCGCATGGTGTACGAGCCGGCGGCCGTGCCGTCGGCCGTGGTCGGCTTCCAGGAGTTCGTCTGCTCGACCTTGTCCATGGCCGTGCAGGTGCCGTGGTACAGGTAGTGGTAGTCGTCCTGGCAGAGTTCGACGGCGAAGCTGTCGATGATGTCCTGGCCGGAGGTCGTGGCGGACCACGAGTAGTCCTGGCCCCGGCCGAGTTCGACGTACATGCTCAGGCCGGCGAACGAGGCGCCGCGGGCGCTGATGCCCGGGCCCTGGATCTCCTGGAGCATGAGCAGCTGCGGGGCGAAGTAGCCGGTCTGCGGTCCGAAGACGGCGATCGGGTGGCCGCTCGCGGTGTACTTGCCGCTGACCACCAGCGCGTTGGACATCCCGCGCTTGGCCGAGCTGAGCGCGGTCGCGGTCGCCGCGGCGGAGGCGGCACTGGCGCTCTGGTCGGCGCCGGTGCCGGTGGCGTTGTAGACCAGCGGTTCGGTCGTCACCGATCCGGCGTCCGGCAGCGCCTCACCCTGGGGACTGGCGGGCTTGGTGCCGTAGGGGAAGCTCTTGCCGTCGTGGACGGTGAGCACGGCCTCGGGGTCGTTGCGTTCGCGGAACGACTCCCAGACCTTGGTGCCCTCGGTCACCCCGTACTGCTCCTGGGCGGCCAGCAGGGAGATGGCGTTGTTGACCTCGCCACCGCCGCCGGAGCCGAACAGCGTGCCGATCACGGAGGCCAGCGCCACCAGGTCGGTGATCTTGAAGTGGTCGATCGTGCCGGCGTTGGTGATCGAGTCCTTGTGGCCGGTCAGCACGTACTCGCCGGGGAAGTAACGGCCGCTGTCGGAGGCGTCGATGTAGGAGTTGATGCCGTCGAGGTAGGCGTTCGCGTCCGCGAGGGCCTGCTGGCCGCGGGCGCCGTTGTTCGCGATGGCGTTGTCTATCTGCGCCTGGAGGTCGGCCTCGGTGTAGGGCGCGTTGCGGTAGAACTCCTGCTCCAGGCCCTGGTTGGAGGCGACACCACCGGCGAAGGAGGTGAGCTGGCCGCGCCCGACGTGCCGGAACACGTCCATGAGCCACAGCCGGTCCTCAGCTGCGGCATAACCGGCGCCGAACTCGGTGCCGTATCTGGTGGTACCGGTGATATGAGGCACCCCGGTCGCCTTGTCGCGGACGATGGTCACGTCGCTGCGGCCGGCCGGGCTCTCCGTGGAGGCGACTTGACTCGATGCGACCCCGAACGACGCGTCGTTGAAGAACGTGTTGATCTTCGCGTCGGTGAGGGTGGAGTAGCCGGTGGCCAGGTTGGCGTAGGGGCCGAGCTGGTCCTCGGCGTGGCTCGGCTGGGTGCCGAAGGCCTGGTTGAGCAGGATCTGGGCAAGAGTGGCGTTGCCGTTCTCGCCGGGCGGCAGGATGTCGGAACACTGCCCGCCGCAGTAGTCGTTGGAGGCCGCCGCGGCGGCGGGGGTCTGGGCGAGCGGGGAGAGCAGCCCGGCGATCAGCGCGCATACGGATGCGGCTTTCAGGAACCCGGGGAGCCTGCGGGGAGTTCTCAGTTTGTCGAACAACGCGTGATGTCTGGTGCGCCGTGGCATGGCGGCTCCTCAACGACGGGGGTGGGCCGGACGTTACCGCCGGTATCCCCGGGATTGAAGATGAACATGCGTCAAGTTTTCAACATGTCGCCCGCGTCGGCGGCGCCATCGGCCGCCGGTCAAGGCGGGCGGCCTTATGGGCGGCATCGGAAATCGGATGGAGCCGATTCGAGTGTCGATACGTCTATACGGCAACGTCGCGCGGAGCCCGTGCGGCGACGCCGAAGTGACCGAAGTGCAGGGACAGGTGTGACGGAGGTGCAGGGCGATGGCCGGTTTCCGGAGTCTGGCGAGACAGGTGCGAGACCCACGGTGCGATCTGGCGCTGCGGCGTTATTCGCTGCGCAAGTGCCTGGAGCGGTTCGCTCCGTACGGGCACCGCGCGACCTGGGACCATCTGTGTGCGCGGGCCGGGTTCGGTCCTGAGGACCGGTCCCCCGATCCGGTGCGTCTCGTGGGCGCGCTGGACGAGTTGGAGGAGGCGCGGGCGGTCTGGCTCGCCTACGAGGTCGACTTCGCCTCCCGCCGCAAGAAGGAGAAGCACGACGGGCTGCGCCGCCCGGGCAGCGTGGACGACTGGCACCGGCTGACCTGGGGCGGATTCGGAGTGGCCTGGTGCGACGACCCACGGGTCCATCCCGACGAACCGCTCGCCGAGGTGCTGCGACGGCTGATCGCCGCCCTGGAGCGCGAACCGGGCACGGGCTGCCCGGTGTGCGAAGGGGAGCGCCTCATCTGGAAGTACGACCTGGACCACGAGCCCTCCGCCGGTCCGGTCTGCGCGGACTGCGGGATCCTGGTGCCGCGTCCGGTGCTCACCGCCGAGGCCCTGGCCTACGCCAGGCGCGGGCGGCTGCTCATGTCGGCCTGACCACCTGGGGGTGCGCCGGGGATGCCGCACCCCCCTACTGCCCCTCCTCCCGCATTACGCCCCCTCCTGAGGCAGCAGGCGGGAGCCAGCCCGCCGTTCACCGAAGGCATCGTGCGGGTTGGACAGGACGCATGTGGCCAGCGACAGGCAGCCGCAGCCGATGCAGTCGGTCAGGTGGTCGCGCAGCCGGTCGAGCTGCCGGATGCGTTCGTCGAGTTCCGCGCGCCACGCCTGCGAGAGACGGGCCCAGTCCTCCCGGGTCGGGGTGCGCTCCTCGGGGAGTTCCGAGAGCGCCTCGCGGATCGTGGCCAGCGGGATGCCGACGCGCTGCGCCGCCCGGACGAAGGCCACGCGGCGCAGCGTGTCGCGGGTGTAGCGGCGCTGGTTGCCGGAGGTCCGCCTGCTGCTGATGAGCCCCTTGGCCTCATAGAAGTGCAGCGCGGAGACCGCGGCGCCGCTGCGCGCGGACAACTGGCCGACGCTCAGCTCGTGGATCTCCTCGGGAATCTGCGGCACCCCGCAGACACTACCCATCGGGCGCGGGCCGCGGTCCGTTGACAGCGGCTCCCCGCGCGACCATGCTAAGCAGTTGCTTAGACAATGTGGGTGTGACCCGTGAGCGCGAGAGGGCCGGCAACATGGCAGAACCGAGGATCTTCGCTTCCCCCGACGAACTGAAGGCGGCCGTGGGCGAGCAGCTGGGCTTCACCGACTGGCTGGAGGTCGACCAGAAGCGGATCGATCTGTTCGCGGACGCGACGGGCGACCACCAGTGGATCCACGTCGACCCGGAGAAGGCGGCCGCCGGCCCGTTCGGCACGACCATCGCGCACGGCTATCTGACCCTGTCGCTGCTGCCGCTCTTCGGCCCTCAGCTGATCAAGGTCGAGGGCGTGAAGATGGGCGTGAACTACGGCACCAACAAGGTCCGTTTCCCCGCCCCCGTGCCGGTCGGCTCACGGCTGCGCGCCACCGCGACGATCACCGGCGCCGAGGAGGTCACCGGCGGTGTCCAGGTGACCGTCGCGTTCACCGTGGAGCGCGAGGGCGGCGAGAAGCCGGTCTGCGTCGCGGAGTCGGTGTCCCGGTACTACGTCTGAGCGGCCCCGTGGCTACTCGGCCCCGACCATCCGCAACACGAGGTCGGCGTAGAGCGCGCCGACCTCCTCGGGGGTCCGGGGGCCGTTCACGTTGAACCAGCGGGCCACGTCGATGCACAGCGACAGCACCGCGAGGGTGGTGCCGTCGACGTCGATGACGTCGAACTCGCCGGCCGCGACGCCCTCCTTGATGATCCCGCGCACCTCCGCGTCCACCTGGCGGCGCAGGGCTAGGATCTCGGCGCGGGCGTCGGGGCCGAGGGCGTCCAGCTCGTACTGCACGACCCGGGCGGTGGTGCGCCGGCCGGCGTGCCAGCGGACGAAGGAGCTGACGGCGTCGGCGAGCCGCTCGGCGGCGGTGCCCTCGCGCCGGGCGGCCGTCCGCAGGATGTCCAGGGCCTTGTCGTGACCGATGCGGCTGATCCGGTGGAGCAGCTCTTCCTTGGTCTTGTAGTGGATGTAGAGCGCGGCGGGGCTCATGCCGGCACGGCCCGCGATGTCACGGGTGGTGGTGGCGTGGTAGCCGCGCTCGGCGAAGGCCTCCACGGCGGCGACCAGCAGGCGCCGGGCCGCGTCAGGGGTGACCTCTTCCCACGGCTCGATCTCGCCGCCGGTCGTGTCCTCCGCCGTACTCATCGCTCGCTCGCCCCTCTCGGTACCGGAGCTCCACCATACCGCCGAAGCTGAGCGAGCGCTTAGTGTGCCCGCTCAGAGCTGTGCGCCGCCCCGGGCGAGGTCAGAGCTTCTCGAAGGGGTCGTGTTCGGCGAGCAGCTTCTCCAGCCGCGCCTGGTCGACCCGGCTGACGATCTGCCCGGCCTCCTGACGGTCACGGATGACCTTCGCGAGTGTGAAGGCGGAGGTGACGAGGTAGAGGACGGCGATGCCGAGGAAGCCACGCACCCAGGCGTCCGCGTGCAGCCTGAAGATGCCGATGACAGTCGCCGTCATGGCGATGCCGAAGGAGGCGACGGCCTGGCCGTAGAAGGCGGCCGTGTTCTGGTTTCTGACCGGTGTGTCACTCATGGGACGAGCATCGGCGAAGGTGGGCCGCGCCACATCCGCCGAGGTACTCAGGGCGTACTCAGAACGCCGAGACGCCCGTCAGTGCCCGCCCGATGAGCAGTTTCTGGATCTGGCTGGTGCCCTCGTAGAGGGTCATCACCCGGGCGTCGCGCAGGAGTTTGCCCACCGGGTACTCGTCGATGTAGCCGTAGCCGCCGAAGACCTGGAGGGCGTTGTTGGCGGCGCGCACGGCGGCCTCGGAGGCGAACAGCTTGGCCTTGGAGGACTCGGTGGCGAACGGCAGCCCGCGGTCGACCAGATCGGCGACGCGCCAGGTCAGCAGCCGGGCCGCGTCCACGTCGACGGCGATGTCGCTGATGAGTTCCTGGACCAGCTGGTGCCCGGCGATCGGCGTGCCGAACTGCTCCCGCTCCCCCGCGTACCGCACGGCGGCGTCGAGCGCGGCCTGCGCTATGCCGACGCAGCCGGCGGCGACCGACATCCGCCCCTTGGCGAGCGCGGACATGGCGACCGAGAAACCCTTGCCCTCCGGGCCGAGCATCGCGGCGGCGGGCACCCGGACGTCCTGAAGGACCAGTTCGGCGGTGGCCTGGCCGCGCAGACCGAGCTTGCCGTGGACGGCGCGGCGGGTGAGGCCGGGGGTGTCGGCCGGCACCAGGAAGGCGGAGACGCCCCGGTGGCCGGGGGCGTCGGTGGAGCGGGCGAAGAGCAGCACGACGTCGGCCCAGGTGCCGTTCGTGATGAACATCTTGGTGCCGTTGACGACGTAGTGGTCGCCCTCGCGCACGGCGCGGGTGGTGAGGTTGCCCGCGTCGGAGCCGGTACCGGGTTCGGTGAGGCCGAAGCAGCCGATGTGAGCACCGGAGGTCAGCCCGGGAAGCCAGCGCCGCTTCTGCTCCTCGTCGCCCCAGGCGGCGATCGACTTGGCGACGAGCCCGAGGGAGACGGAGACGATCCCGCGGACCGAGGAGTCCCCACGGCCCAGCTCCTCGGTCACCAGGCAGTACGACAGGTGGTCGCCGCCCGAGCCGCCGTACTCCTCGTCGATCGTCAGCCCGAGGAAGCCCACCTCGCCGAGCTTCTTCACGATGCCCCGGTCGACCTCCTCGGCCCGGTCCCAGGCGACCACGTGCGGGGCGATCTCGCGCTCGACGAAGTCCCGGGCGAGCTGCCGTACGGCGGCCTGCTCCTCGCCGAGCCCCAGGTTCACCATGCGACCACCCTTTAAATTAGCACTGCTAGTTTCTTCTCCCGGCCCTACTATGTGCGCCATGGCCCGACCGCGCAAGCCCCTCCTCAGCACCGACCGGATCGTCCGGACGGCCCGGGAACTCGTGGACGCGGAAGGACTCGCGGCCGTGTCCACCCGACGGCTGGCGGCCGAGCTGGGGGTGAGCGGGCCCTCGCTCTACAACCACTTCCGCACCAAGGACGAGATCCTGGAAGCGGTCGCGGACTCGGTCAGCGCGCAGGTCGACCTGTCGATGTTCGAGCCCGGCGACGGCCGGGACTGGCGGACGGCACTGCACGACTGGGCGGTGTCGTACCGGGCCGCGCTGCGCGACCACCCGAACATCGTCCCGGTGCTGGCCCGCGGGCCGGGCCGGCGCCCGGCCGGACTGCGGGTCGCCGACGCGGTGTACGGCGCGATGGTGGACGCGGGGTGGCCGGCGGCGCAGGCGACGTCGATCGGGGCGCTGATGCGGTACTTCGTCATGGGCTCGGCGCTGGGGTCGTTCGCCGGGGGGTTCGTGGACGACGCGAGCGCGTACGATCCGGCCGACTATCCGCACCTGGGGCAGGCGCACCTGCTGGCGGAACAGCAGGAGAAGATCGACGAGCGGGCGTTCGAGACGGGGGTGCGGGCGCTGCTGGACGGACTGGACGAACAGTTCGCGCGGGTGCGGGAGACGGCGTAGGTGAGCGTCCCCACACCCCGGCCGCGCCCCTGCCTTCCGCCCGAAATCCGTCGGCACCAAGTCGGTCGCAGGGAGCCCCGTTCCGGACAAGTCATGCCGTGACGGCCGGTCAGAAGACCACCAACGCCCGGCCTCCCTTGCCCGCCGTCATGTTCTCGAAGGCCGCCGGGATGCCCTCCAGGGCGATGTGTTCCGTCACCATCATCCCAAGGTCCAGGCGGCCCGCCCGGACGTGCTCGGCGAGCACCGGCAGGTCGCGGGCCGGGTCGGAGTTGCCGTACACGCAGCCGGCGAGGGTGCGGCCCCAGTGGAAGAGCTCCAGGGCGTCGAAGGTGACCTGTTCCGTCCTGCCGCCGATGCCGACCACGGTCGTACGGCCGCCCCTGCGGGTGGACTCCCAGGCCGCGCGGATGCTGACCGCGCGGCCGGCGCACTCCACGGAGACGTCGACCCCCTGTTTGCCGGTGAGGGCGCGGATCGCGCGGGGCGTGGTGTCGGAGGCGACCACGTAGTCCGTGGCGCCCGCCGCCCGCGCCAGACCCTCCTTCTCCGCGGACACGTCCACGGCGACGATTCTGGACGCGCCCGCGATCCGGGCCGCCTGGACGGTGGCCAGGCCGACCCCGCCGACACCGAAGACGGCGACGGTCTCGCCCTCGCGGACGCGCGCCGAGTTGTGGACGGCGCCGTAGCCCGTGAGGACCGCGCAGCCGAGGAGGGCCGCGTCGGTGAGCGGGACGCCGGCCGGGAGCGGGAGGACGCAGGACTCGGCGACCACCGTCTCCTCGGCGAACGCGGCGACGTTCAGGCCGGGGTGCAGGTCGGTGCCGTCCGCCGTGCGGGCGTAGACGTCGGCGGAGCCGTTCAGGGCGTTGGCGCAGAGCCAGACCTCGCCGAGCGCGCAGGCGTGGCAACGTCCGCAGGAGGGCGCCCAGTTGAGGACGACACGGTCGCCGGGTGCCAGCCGGGTGACGCCCTCGCCCACGGCGACCACGGTGCCCGCGCCCTCGTGGCCGAGGACCGCCGGGACCGGCACCCGCATGGTGCCGTCGGAGAGGGAGAGGTCGGAGTGGCAGACACCGGCGGCGGCGAGCCGGACGCGGACCTGTCCGGGGCCCGGGTCTGGGAGCTCGATCGCGGTGACCGTCAGCGGGGCGCCCACGGCGGGCAGTACGGCGGCGCGGACCTGGAAAGCCATCGGGGCGATCTCCTCAGAACTGCAGGGACTTGGTCTGGAGGTACTCGGCGAGACCGTGCGCGCCGAGTTCACGGCCGACGCCCGACTGCTTGTAACCGCCGAACGGGGCGAGGGGGTTGAACCGCCCGCCGTTGATGTCGACCTGCCCGGTCTCCATCCGCCGGGCGAAGGCCACTGCCTCCTCCTCGTCCCCGGCCCAGACGGCGCCCGCGAGGCCGTAGACCGTGCCGTTGGCGATGCGCAGGGCGTCCTCCTCGTCCTCGTAGCGCAGGATCGACAGGACCGGGCCGAAGATCTCCTCCTGCGCGATCGTCATCTCGGGGGTCACGTCGGCGAAGACCGTCGGGTGGACGAAGAAGCCCTTTTCGCGAGGGGATTCGGGGCCGCCCGCGACCAGCCGCGCGCCCTCCGCGATGCCCTTCTCGATGTAACCCCGCACCCGCGCCTGCTGCTTGGCGCTGACGACGGGACCGATCCTCTCCCCGTACTTGGCGGCGGCTGCCGCGGCCAGCTCCACCGCCTCGTCGTACTGACCGGAGTGCACCAGCATCCGGGTCCAGGCGCTGCACGTCTGGCCGGAGTTGGACATCACGTTGGCCACCCCGACGTTGACGGCCTTGGCGAGGTCGGCGCTCGGGAGGATGACGTTCGCGGACTTGCCGCCCAGTTCCAGGGCCACCTTCTTGACCGCGGCCCCGGCGGTCGCGCCGATCTGCCTGCCGACGGCCGTCGAGCCGGTGAAGGAGACCAGGTCGACGCCCGGGTGCTCGGCGAGCGCCTGTCCGGCGACCGGACCGAGACCGGTGACCAGGTTGAACACACCGGCGGGGAAGTCCGCTTCGTGCACCGCCTCCGCGAACAGCTGGGCGGTGAGCGGGGTGTTCTCGGCGGGCTTGAGGACGACCGTGCAGCCGGCGGCGAACGCCGGGGCCGCCTTCGCGACGATCTGGTGCAGCGGGTAGTTCCAGGGGGTGATCGCGCCGACCACACCGACCGGCTCCTGGTGGACGGTCGAGTTGCCGACCTTCTCCTCGAAGGGATGGGTGGCCGCCAGTTCGGCGTAGGAGCCCGCGACCGCGATCGGCACGGCCGCGTGCACGGCCTGGGAGAACTTCAGCGGCGCGCCCAGCTCCGCGCCGACCGTCTCGGCGATCTCGTCCTTGCGGGCCGCCAGGACGTCGCGCAGCGCTGCGAGCCGGGCGGCCCGCTCGGCGGGCGGGGTGGCGGCCCATGCCGCCAGGGCGGCGCGGGCGGCGCGTACCGCGGTGTCGACGTCGAGCGCGCCACCCGCCGGGACCCGGCCGATGACCTGCTCGTCGACCGGGTTCACGACCTCGATCACGTCCCGGCTCCCGGCGGCGCGCCAGGCGCCGTCGATGTACAGGCCGTCATGTGCCTTCATGCTGCTTCCTCCTGGCGGGGCCGGATCTCCGGCACACAAACTAGCGGCGATAGTTTTAGCGCGCCAGAC
>NZ_JBEYFC010000257.1:0-12321 GCF_040634175.1 Streptomyces sp. NPDC007162 | reverse complement strand
GCCTCCGGCCGCACGGTCGCCAACAACGACGACGGTGTGGCGGTCGTGATCGAGCAGCTGCTGGCGGCCCGCTGCGCCGGGTGAAGCTGATCGCCGAACCCTGGGACGTGGGCTCCGGCGGCTACCAGGTGGGCGCCTTCCCGCCGCTGTGGACCGAGTGGAACGACCGCTACCGGGACGCGGTCCGGGACTTCTGGCGCGGCGCCCTCCCCGACGTCCACGACCTCGGCTACCGTCTGTCCGGCTCCAGCGACCTCTACGCCTGGGGCGGCCGCCGCCCCTACGCCTCCGTCAACTTCGTCACCGCGCACGACGGGTACACGCTGCGCGACCTGGTGTCGTACGAGTCCAAGCACAACGAGGCCAACGGCGAGGAGAACCGGGACGGCTCGGGGGACAACCGCTCCTGGAACTGCGGGGCCGAGGGCGAGACCGACGACCGGGACATACGGGCGCTGCGCAGGCGGCAGCTGCGGAACCTGCTCACCACACTGCTGCTGTCGACGGGCGTCCCGATGCTGGTCGCGGGCGACGAGCTGGGGCGCACCCAGCGCGGCAACAACAACGCCTACTGCCAGGACAACGAGATCAGCTGGCTGGACTGGAGCCTGCTGGACGATCCCGAGTGGCGGCCGCTGTTCGACCTCACCGCCCGCCTCATCCGGCTCCGCCACCGCCACCCGGTGCTGCGCCGCCGCGCCTTCTTCTCCGGGCGCGCGCACTCGGCGGACGGACTGCGCGACCTGGCCTGGTTCACGGCGCACGGCGCGGAGATGACGGACGGCGACTGGTACGCGCCGGCCGCCACGCTCGGCATGTACCTCTCCGGGCGGGACATCCCCGGGCGGGACGAGCGCGGCGCGCCGGTCGTGGACGACAGCTTCCTGACCGTCCTGCACGCCGGTGACCGCCCGGTGGAGTTCCTGCTGCCGGGTCCGCCGTGGGCGGAACGCTACGAGGTGCTCGTGGACACCTCGCGGGAGGAGCAGCGTGCGGCGCCCGGGGCGGCGCACCCGGCGGGGACGGCGATCACGGTGCCCGCCCGGTCGGTGCTGCTGCTCAGGGTGACCGGCTGAACCGCCCCCGGTCCGGCGCTAGCCGAGGATGCCCCGCTGGTACGCCGTCGCGACCGCGGCCGCGCGGTCGTTGACGCCCAGTTTGGTGTACAGGTGGGTGAGGTGGGTCTTCACCGTGGCCTCGCTGATGAAGAGCTCCCGGGCGATCTCCCGGTTGGAGGTGCCCCGGGCGACCAGGGCCAGCACCTCGCGTTCCCGGGCGGAGAGCGGTTCGTTGCCGGGTGTGCCGGGGGTGCGGACGGCGGAGACCAGCCGGGAGGCGACGGCCGGGGAGAGCACGGTACGGCCCTGGGCGGCCGCGCGGACGGCGGTGAACAGCTCCTCGCGCGGGGCGTCCTTGAGGAGGTAGCCGGTCGCGCCCGCCTCGATCGCGGGCAGGGTGTCGGTGTCGGTGTCGTACGTGGTGACGACGAGGACCCTGGCGCGGGCGCCCCGCCGGGTCAGTTCGCGGATGGCGTCGACCCCGCCGCCGCCCGGCATCCGCAGGTCCATGAGGACGACGTCCGGGTCGAGGGCCGTGGTGAGGGCGACGGCCTCGGCGCCGTCCGACGCCTCGCCGAGGACCGTGAAGCCGGGCGCGGACTCGAACATGCCGCGCAGGCCGTCGCGGACGACGGGGTGGTCGTCGACGATCAGCAGGGAGATCGAGGGGTCAGCTGTCATGGCGGACCAACGGTACGCGTGCCGACAGGGCCGTGCCGAGCCCCGGTTCGGACTCCACGGTCAGCGTGCCCGCGATGCGTTCGGCGCGGGCCCGCATCCCGTCGAGGCCGAAGCCGCCGGCGCGGCTGCGGACGGGCACGGCCAGCAGGTCGAAGCCGGTGCCGTCGTCGCGGATGTCGAGGATGACCTCGTCGCCCAGGTAGGAGAGGGTGACCCCGACCCGGGCCGCGCGCGCGTGCCGGGCCGCGTTGGACAGTGCCTCCTGGACGATGCGCAGGAGGGTGGCCGCGACCTCGCCGTGCAGCTGCTCGGCGGTGCCGGTGAGCGTGAACTCGGCGCGGACACCGGTCCGTTCGCCCCACTCGGCGACCGTCTTGCGCAGCGCCTCCGGCAGTCCGTCGTGTTCCAGGGCGACCGGGGCGAGGTTGTGCACGGAGCGGCGGGCCTCGCCCAGGCTGTGCCGTGCGAGGGCCAGGGCGCGCGCCGTGTGGTCCCCGGCCGTCTGCGGGTCGGGGGTGTTGAGGACGACCTGGAGCTGGGCGATGATCCCGGCCAGGCCCTGGGCGATGGTGTCGTGGATCTCGGCGGCCAGCCGCCGCCGTTCGTCGGCGACCCCGGCCTCCCGGGCCTGGACGAGGAGTTGGGCGTGCAGCGCCGCGTTCTCGTCGAGGGCCTGCTGGAGGGCGGCGATGGTCTCGGTGCGCTCGGCGGTCCGCTGTTTCTCCTGCTCGGTGAGATGGGCGATCCCCATCTGGAGTGCGGAGTTGGCGACCACCAGTACGGCGAAGACGAGCCACTGGGGCGCGCTCCTCAACGGCATTCCGCCGGTCTGCGCGCCGGCCACGGTGACCGCGCTCGCGAGCAGTCCGAGCCGCCGCCACCGGCGCGGCAGCAACTCGTCGGCGTCCATGTAGCCGCTGGCGGCGTAGAACGCGAAGAACGGGCTGAGCCAGGTGAGGACGAAGCCGAGTGCCCAGCGGACGACGTAGTACGCCGTCCCGGCCGGGGTCGGCGTACGGCCGCGACCGGGCCGGCGCACCCGGGTGGCGTGCCACCACAGTTGGAGCGCGACCGCGGCCCCGATCAGGGCCCAGGCCGTGTACCACTTCGCCGGGCCGGTGTGCGGACCGGCGGTGGCGATCCCGAGGACGATGCTGATGCCGAGAAACCCGTACGGCACCCAGGTGTGCAGTTGCTCCCAGCGCCGGTCGATCTCGCTGTCCACCTCGGTCCCCGTCATGTCCCCAGTCTGCACGGACGGCCGCCTACTCCCAGCGGAACCGACGAGCCGCCCCCGCCGTGAGCAGCACCGCCCAGAGCGCGAGCACCCCCAGGTGGTCCCAGCCCGGCCAGTGCCCGGCGGCGGCCTGGTCCAGGGCGCGGGCCGCCGCGCCGAACGGGGTCAGCTGGACCACCCGGGCCATGGTGTGCGGCATCTCCCGCACCGGGATCCACACCCCCGCGCAGAACATCATCGGGAAGAACACCGCGGAGCCGATCGCGCCCGCGATCTTCGTGGTGCGGGACAGCGCCGAGACGACGGAGCCGAGGGCGAGGGCGGCCGCCGCCGCGAGCAGCAGCGCCAGCAGGTACCCGCCGGGCTGCTTCGGCAGTCGTACGTCGAAGGCGAGCCGGCCGACGGCGAGCGCGAGCAGCGCCGAGCCCAGCGCGACCGTGCCCTGCACCGTCATCTGCGCGGACAGCAGGGCGGCGGGCCGTACGGGGGTGAGCCGCATCCGGCGCAGGATGCCCCGCTCGCGGTAGCCGGTGAGCACCTGCGGCAGGGTCTGCACCCCGGACATGATCAGGGCGATCAGTACGGCGACGGGCACGTACGCGTCGACGGGCCGCAGCCCGCCCAGCGAGGAGTCGGCGTTGCGGAACGAGGGGATGGAGCCGAGGATCACCAGGAGCAGCGTCGGGAACAGGAACACCCAGAAGACGGCGCCGGGTTCCCGGCGGAACAGGCGGAACTCGGTGCGCAGGACGGCGGTGTTCATACCGCTTCCTCCTTCGTCAGGTCGAGGAAGGCGTCGTCGAGGGTCGCGTCCACGACGCGCAGCTGGTGGGCGGTGACGCGGTGGCGGGCGAGCAGGGTGATGACGGCGTTCACGGTCTCGTCGGTGCCGGCCAGCGTGATCCGGCCGTCCTTGCGTTCGACGGAGGCGAGCGCCGGGAGGGCGGCGAGGTCGTGGTCGTCCAGCGGGGCGGACGGGGTGAAGCTGATGACGGTGGCCCCGGCGCTGCGGCGGATCAGTCCGGCCGGGGTGTCCAGGGCGGCCACCCGCCCCTTGTCGATCACCGCGATCCGGTCGCAGAGCCGCTGCGCCTCCTCCATGAAGTGGGTGACGAGCAGCACGGTGACCCCGCGGTCCCGGACGTCCTCGATCAGCGCCCAGGTGTCGCGCCGGGCGCGCGGGTCGAGTCCCGTGGTGAGCTCGTCCAGGACGACGACACGCGGGTTGCCGATCAACGCCAGGGCGATGAACAGGCGTTGCCGCTGGCCGCCGGAGAGCCTGCCGAACCGGGTGGTGAGCTTCGGGATGAGCCCGAGGCGCTCGGCGAGCGGCCGCCAGTCGGCCGGATCCGGATAGAAGGAGGCGTACAGGTCGAGGGCCTCGCGGACGGTGAGCTTCGGCTGGAGTTCGCTCTGCTGGAGCTGGGCGCCCAGCACCCGGGTGACCGCCTCGTGCTCGGCGACGGGATCGAGCCCGGTGACCCGGACCCGGCCGGCGTCCGGCACCCGCAGCCCCTCCACGCACTCGACGGTGGTGGTCTTGCCGGCACCGTTCGGACCGAGGATCCCGAAGATCTCCCCCTCCTCGACGGCGAAGCCCACCCCGTCCACGACGGCCCGGCCGCCGTAGGACTTCCGCAGATCTGTCACTTCGATGACGGTTGGCATGCTCCGAGGGTCCCGGCCGGGCCGGGTCCGCCGCATCGGCCACCCCGCTCGACCCGGCATCAACCGATCGGCTGATGCGCCCCCTCCGGTCGTACGACCGCTCGAACGCCCTGGTCGTAGGACCTACGGCGGAGCCCGGTCCGGCCAAAACTCGGTGGGCGTCGTCAGTGCCGGTCCGTAGGCTCGCCCCTGATGCCTCCGACACGTGCAACCACCAAGGACCGGTCCGCCGTCCGTACCCTGCTGCGCCTGTGGCCCTACGTACGGCCGGTGCGGATGCGGCTGTTCACCGCCGCTTTCGTGGCGGTCGTCGCCTCCTGTACGGGGCTGGTGATCCCCCTCGTACTCAAGTGGATCGTGGACGGCCCGGTGGCCGACCGCGACCCGGCCGGGGTGTGGCTCGGCGCGCTGTACCTGCTGCTGCTCGGACTGGCGGAGGCGCTGCTCTTCGGGTTGCGCCGCTGGCTGGTCGCCAGACCCCTCTCCCACGTCGAGGCGTCCATGCGGGCCGGACTGTACGGCCACCTCCAGCGGCTGCCGGTCGCCTTCCACGACCGCTGGGCCTCCGGCCAGTTGCTCTCCCGGGCCACCACCGACCTCATGCTGCTCCGCATGTTCCTCGCCTTCCCGCTGACCTTCCTGCTGGTCAACGGGGTGACCATCATCGTCGGCGTGGTGATCATGCTGGTGCAGGACTGGACGCTGGGGCTGGTCATCCTGCTGCCGACGATCCCCGTGATCTGGACGTGCGTGCTCTTCGAGAAGCGGTACGCGACGGTGGCCCGGCTCGCCCAGGACCAGGTCGGCGACCTGACGACGGTGGTCGAGGAGAGCGTGCTCGGCATCCGCATCATCAAGGGATTCGGCCGCCACCGCAGCCAGGCACGCGCGTTCCGCGACCTGGTCCGCACCCTGCGCGGCACGGAGCTGCGCAAGGCTCGGATGCTGGCCACCATCTGGGGCGTCATCGTGACGCTGCCGGAAGTGGCCGTCGCAGCGGCCCTGTTCTGGGGTTCGGTGCAGGTCGCGGAGGGCGGCCTGAGCGCCGGCACTCTGGTGGCGTTCCTGTCGACGGCCCTGGCGCTGCGCTGGCCGGTGGAGTCGATCGGCTTCCTGCTGGCGATGAGCCAGGAGGCGGCAACGGCGACGGAACGGTACTTCGAGGTGCAGGACGCTGTGCAGGAGGGCGAGGTGGAGCGCCCCGAAAGGGGCGCGGGGAACGGCGCGACCAGCCACCACGGCGCCGCACCCGACCACGGCCCCCGACCCTCCGTTCCCGGACCCGACGGCATCCGCTTCGAGAACGTGCGGTTCCGTTACCCCGACGCCGCCCCCGATTCCGCCCCCACGCTCGATCTCGTCGACCTCCACATCCGCACCGGCGAGTCCATGGCCCTCGTCGGCGCCACCGGCAGCGGCAAGACCACCCTCACCGCCCTCGTCCCCCGCCTGCACGAGACCACCTCCGGCCGGATCACCCTGGACGGCACGGACATCACCGCCATGCCCCGCGAGGAACTCCGCACCCTCGTCGCCGTCGCCTTCGAGGAACCCACTCTCTTCTCGGCGTCCGTGGGCGAGAACGTGCTGATGGGAGCCGACGACGAGGCCGGCGAACCCGAGCTGGCCCGCGCCCTGTCCGTCGCGCAGGCCGACTTCGTGCACGCCCTCCCCCAGGGCACCGGCACCCAGGTGGGCGAGCAGGGCCTCAGTCTCTCCGGCGGCCAGCGCCAGCGCCTCGCGCTCGCGCGGGCGGTCGTCGGCCGCCCCCGCTTCCTCGTCCTCGACGACCCCCTGTCCGCCCTCGACGTCCACACGGAGGCCGCGGTGGAGGCCGCCCTGCGCGAGGTCCTCGCCGACACCACCGCGCTGATCGTCGCCCACCGCCCCTCCACCGTCCTGCTCGCCGACCGCGTCGCCCTGCTCTCCGGCGGCCGGGTCACCGCCGTCGGCACCCACCACGAACTGCTGCGCGACAACGCCGAGTACGCCCACCTGATGTCCGGGGAGGATCACCGCCGATGACCGCCGCCACCTCCCTGCCCGTCCCCGACGAGGACGACGAACTCGCCGGCCGGCCCTCCCGGGGCGGCGACCCCTTCGACCAGGACGTGCTGCCCACCCCGCCCGGCGCCACGGCCGACCTGCTCCGCTCGCTCCTCGCCCCCATGAAGGCGCGGGTCGCCGTCACCACCCTGCTCCTGCTCCTCCAGCAGGCCGCGGTGCAGGCCGGCCCGCTGCTGGTGGCGTACGCCATCGACCGGGCCGTACCGGCGTTCCGGCACCACGACCACGGCCCGCTGATCGCGGTCGCGGCCGGGTACGGCCTGTGCGCGCTGCTCTCCGGCGGCCTCCAGTTCGCGTTCATCGAGGTGTCCGCGCGGGTCAACCAGGACGTGCTGCTCGACCTGCGGGGCCGTATCTTCCGGCACGCCCAGGCGCTGAGCATCGACTTCCACGAGCGGTACACGTCCGGCCGGCTCATCTCCCGCTCCACCACGGACGTCGAGTCGCTGCGCGAGCTGCTGAACGAGGGGCTCCAGGAGCTGATCACGGTCATCCTCTCCTTCGTCTACATCTCGGCGATGCTGCTCTGGCTGGACGCGGGCCTCGGCGCGGTCGCCGTCGCCTCCTTCGTGCCGCTGTACCTGCTGGTGCGGCTCTACCAGCGGCGGGCCGTCCGGGTGTACAAGGCGCGCTCCACGGCGATCGCGGCGGTGATCGTGAAGTTCGTGGAGACGATGAACGGCATCCGTCCGGTGCGCGCGTTCCGCCGGGAGGCCGCCAACGACGCCGAGTTCGCCGTGCTGAACCGCCGCCACGAGCGCACCAACGGCGACGCCCTCCTGGAGATGGCCCGCTATGTCGTGGGCTCCCGGCTGGTCGCCAACACGGCGGTCGCGGGGATCGTGCTGTGGGGCGCCTACCGGGTGGCGTCCGGCTCGCTGGAACTGGGCGTCCTGGCCGCCGCGGTGCTCTACCTGCGACGGCTGTACGACCCGATCGACCGCCTCGGCATGTTCCTCAACTCGTACCAGTCGGCGGCGGCCTCACTGGAGAAGATCGCGGGTCTGCTGGCCCAGACCCCGTCCGTCCCGGAGCCCTCGGTACCGCGGGAACTGCCGCCGCAGGCGACCGAACTGCCCGGTCGCGAGGTCGTCTTCGACGGTGTCCGGTTCGCCTACCGCACCGGCGGCGAGGTGCTCCCCCGCTTCGACCTCACCCTGCCCGCAGGGCAGACGGTCGCGGTGGTCGGCTCCACCGGCGCCGGCAAGTCGACCCTCGCCAAGCTCCTCGCCCGTTTCTACGACCCGTCCGAGGGCCGGGTCCTCCTGGACGGCGTGGACCTGCGCGAACTGACCGTGCCTGAACTGCGGCGCGGGGTGGTGATGGTCACCCAGGAGGCGTTCCTGTTCTCCGGCACGGTCGCCGACAACATCACGATCGGCCGGCCGGACGCCACCCGCGAGGACATCGAGCAGGCGGCGAAGGCGATCGGCGCGCACGAGTTCATCGCGGCCCTGCCCGACGGCTACGACACGGACGTCCGCAAGCGCGGCGGGCGCATTTCGGCGGGACAGCGCCAACTGGTCGCGTTCGCACGCGCCTTGCTCGCCGACCCGGCGGTGCTGATCCTCGACGAGGCGACCAGTTCGCTGGACGTCCCCGGGGAACGGGCGGTGCAGCGGGCGATGCAGACCGTGCTCAAGGGCCGTACGGCGGTGGTGATCGCGCACCGGCTGTCGACCGTGGAGATCGCCGACCGGGTGCTGGTGATGGAGCACGGCCGGATCGTCGAGGACGGCCGTCCGGCCGAGCTCATCGCCGGGACCGGCAGGTTCGCGGATCTGCACCGGGCGTGGCGGGACAGTCTGGCGTGACCGAGGGATCGGGGGCCCGCAGGGTGATCGACGCGTACGAGGATCCGGGGACGCCCGACACGCGCGGCGGCTGGTACTACCTGTGGTGGCTGGTGCGCGTCCAGCCGGGCCGGTCACTGGCCGGGGCGCTGCTGGGCACTGTCTGGCTGACGCTGATGGCCGGGACGCCGTACCTGATGGCGCGCGCCGTCGACGACGGCCTGGTGCCCGGCCGGACGGCGGTGCTGGCCGGCTGGACGGCGGCGATCTTCCTGCTCGGGGCGGTGAACGCGTGGGTCAGCATCCTGCGCCACCGCACGATGACCCGGGTGCGGATGGACGCCTACTTCCGCACGGTCAAGGTGGTCGTCGGGCACGCGGTCCGGCTCGGTGCCGAACTGCCGCGCCGGGCCGGGGCCGGTGAGGTCGTCACGATCGGTGTCGGCGACGTGCACACCATCGCCCAGGCGCTCACCGTGGTCGGCCCCGGGGTGGGCGCGGTCGTGGTGTACGCGGTGGTGGCAGGACTGCTGATGACGGTCTCGCCGCTGCTGACGGGCGTGGTGCTGCTCGGGGTGCCGGTGGTGGCCCTGCTCGCGGGCCCGCTGACCCGGCGGCTCCAGGGCAGGGAGACCGAGTACCGGGAACGCCAGAGCGTCCTCACGGCCCGCATCGGCGACCTCGCGGGCGGCCTGCGCGTCCTGAACGGCCTGGGTGGCAAGGGCCTGTTCGCGGACGCCTTCCGCCGCGACTCCCAGCACCTGCGCGCCCAGGGGTACCGGGTGGGCGCGGTAGCCAGCTGGGTGCAGGCCCTGGGCGTCGGCCTGCCCACGGTGTACCTGGCGGTGGTCACCTGGATCGCGGCCCGGATGACCGCCCGGGGTGACATCACGGTGGGCCAGTTGGTCTCGGTCTACGGCTATGTCGCGGTCCTGGTCGGCCCGGTCGCGTTCTTCCTGGACATGGGCTACCAGCTGAGCCGGGGCGTGGTGGCCGCCCGCAGGGTCGTACGACTGCTGCGACTGGAGCCGGAGCAGACCGAGGCCACCGGACGGCCCCCGGCCGCCCCGGCCGTCCTGCACGACCCGGAGTCGGGGGTGCGCGTGCGCCCGGGCCGCCTGACGGCCCTGGTGGGCGCTTCCGCGACAGAGACGACGACGGTGGTGGACCGCCTGGGCAGGTACACCCCGTCGGACGTGACCTGGGGGGTGGTGCGCCTGGAGGCGGTCCCCCTCCCGGAGGTCCGGTCCCGCATCCTGGTGGCCGACAACGAGGCAGACCTGTTCGCCGGCACCCTGCGCAACTCGATCGGCGCCGACACAACGCGCCCCGTCAGGGGCGCGGGGAACGGCGCGACCAGCCCCCACGCACCCGCACCCCTCGCACAGCCCTCCCCCGCACCCCCTGCCGCTCCCCTCACCGCAGCCCTCCACGCCGCCGCGGCCGACGACATCGTCCAGTCCCTCCCCCACGGCCTCGACTCCGAACTCACCGCCCAGGCCCGCAACCTCTCCGGCGGCCAACGCCAACGCATCCGCCTCGCCAGGGCGTTGCTCGCCGACCCCGAGGTCCTCCTCGCCGTGGAGCCCACCTCCGCCCTGGACGCCCACACCGAGTCCCTCGTGGCGGAGCGCCTGCGCACCGCCCGCGCCGGCCGCACCACCCTCCTCACCACCACCTCCCCGCTGATGCTGGCCCACGCCGACGAGGTGATCCACCTGGTCGACGGCAAGGTCGCCGCCACCGGCACCCACGAGGAACTGCTGGCCCACGACCCCGGCTACCGCGCCCTCGTGGCCCGGGACACGGAAGAGCCGGAAGAGCTGGAAGAGGCGGAAGAGCCGGAAGAGGCGACGACGCAAGAACCGGAAGAGGAGGTCGCCAGGTGACGACGGGGCAGCTGCCGATCGCCGGCCGGGCCGAGGTCCGCCGCGCCACCCTGCGTCTGGTGAAGGCGGACCGCGCGGCCTTCACCGCCGCCATCCTGCTGAACGCCCTCGCCGCCGCCGCCGGCCTCGCGGGCCCCTGGCTGGTCGGCCGGATCGTGGACGCGGTACGGGCCGGCCGCGGCGTCGGCACCGTGGACCACCTGGCCCGCTGGATCGTGCTCTGCGCCCTCGCCCAGCTGCTGCTCGCCCGTTTCGCCCGCTACCTGGGCCACCGGTTCGGCGAGCGGACCCTCGCCCGGGTCCGCGAGGAGTTCGTGGACCGGGCGCTGGCGCTGCCCGCGTCGGTCGTGGAGCGGGCCGGCACCGGCGACCTGACCGCCCGCGGCACCGGCGACGTGGCCACCGTCGGCACCACCCTGCGGGACGTCGGACCCGAACTGCTGGTCTGCTCGGTGCAGGCGCTGTTCGTGATGGGCGCGGTCTTCGTACTGGATCCGGTGCTCGCGCTGTTCGGGGTGGTCGGGCTGACCCCGGTGTGGATCGCGCTGCGCTGGTACCTGCGCCGGGCGCGGGACGGCTACCTCGCCGAGGGCGCGGCCACCTCGGAGGTGGCGGAGACCGTCACGGCGACGGTGGCGGGGGCCCGTACCGTGGAGGCGTTCCGGCTCCAGGAGCAGCGGATCGCGACGAGCCGCGACGCGCTGGAGGCCAACCGGAGGGCCCGCTTCTACACCTTGTACCTGCGGTCCGTGTTCTTCCCCGCGGTGGAGGTGTCCTACACCGTGCCGGTGGCGGGGGTGCTGCTGCTCGGCGGGCTGCTGCACGCGGGCGTCGGGGTGGTGGTGTCGGCGGCGCTGTATCTGCGGCAGTTCACCGAACCGCTGGACCAGATCCTGATGCGGGTGGAGCAACTCCAGTCGAGTGGCGCCTCGTTCGCCCGGGTGGAGGGGCTGGCGCAGGCTCCCCGGGCGGCCGCGGAGGGCGGGGTGCCGGCCCCGGCTGACGACCGGATCGACGTGCGCGGGGTGCGGTACGCCTACGAGCGGGGCGGCGAGGTGCTGCGCGGGGTGGACCTCACGGTGCGGCCCGGGGAGCGGCTCGCGGTGGTCGGTCCTTCCGGGGCCGGGAAGACGACGCTGAGCCGGCTGCTGGCGGGCGTCGACGCGCCCGGCGCGGGCACGGTGACCGTGGGCGGGGTGCCGATCGCCGGTCTGGAACCGGAGCTGCTGCGCCGCCAGGTCGTCCTCGTGACCCAGGAACACCATGTCTTCCTCGGCACGGTCCGGGACAACCTCCTGATCGCCGAACCCGGCGCGGACGACGCCGGGCTGTGGGCGGCGCTGACGGCCGTCGGCGCCGACCGCTGGGTCCGTGCGCTCCCCGAGGGCCTCGACACCGTGCTCGGCACGGGCGGTCGCGCCGTCGACGGGTCCCAGGCCCAGCAGCTCGCCCTCGCCCGGGTGGTGCTGGCCGACCCGCACACGCTGATCCTGGACGAGGCGACCGCGCTGCTCGACCCCACGACCGCCCGGCACACCGAGCGCGCCCTGGCGGCCGTACTGGCGGGCCGTACGGTCATCGCCATCGCGCACCGGCTGGGCACCGCGCACGACGCCGACCGGGTGGCGGTGATGGAGGGCGGCCTGCTCACCGAACTCGGCACGCACGACGAGCTGGTGGCGGCGGGCGGGGCGTACGCCGCGCTCTGGGCGACCTGGCACGGTGACCGGAAGGCGTAGCTCCCGGAGCCCTCTCTCCTCGACCGCGGCAAACATTCCGCATATCGAACATGAACATCCGGTCAACGGACCATTTCCGGCCAACTTCCTGACGCGGTCCTGACAGACGACGTTTTCTGCTGCCACTCTTCCCACGGCCGACTCACAGCAACCCCACAGAGTCACCTTCGAGGCTGCCGAGTCCGGCAC